>JAKSQI010000008.1 GCA_024404215.1 Oscillospiraceae bacterium | reverse complement strand
CGCCGCCGGAAGCAATGCCAACGGTGAGGGGGGAAAGGCTGCCGGCCATGGTGCTGTCTGTCAGTAGGGGGGTGCCCTGCCCCACAGCCTCGTCAATGGCGGATTTCAAGGCAGCAGGCAGCTGGTAGGCTGTGCCGGAAAGGCCGGAGGAAACCACTATCAAATCTGCCGTTTCCAAAAGGGTCAGACGGCTGGTGAGCTCAGAGGGGCTGTAGGAACGAACCAGCACGGGGAAGGTTTCAGTTTCCGTGCAGTCTAGAGCATAATTACGGAACCAGTTGTTGTTGGTAAAGCCGCCGGCATAATAGACGGTGTCACAGCTAATGGTGCCGGAATAGCTGCCGGTGGGGTCCTGAGCGAAGTCGTAAGAGCCACGGCCGCTGCCGATGTAATAGTAGCTCTCAATGTCTGCCCGGAAATAGCCGCTGCCGTTTTCTCCTTCGGCAAAGCCCAGGCCTTCTGCCCGGTAGCAGTGAGATTCGGTCCGAGTCTCAGAAGGAACACTGTCGGCAGTCTCGGAAACGGTGTAATAATGCTCGTCCAAATCCAAAGAAAGGCCCTGGCCAACAATGCCCTCATATTGGCAAATGCCAAGGGTAGTGGTTTCTACGGTGGTTTCCCTTACCGTGGTTGTGGTAACCCTGACTGCCACCACAACCTCCACTGGTTCGGAGGGCTCTTCGGTGTTGGTTTCAGTGTCAGTATCCGTGCCGCTAGCTGGGGGGACCACCTCTTCCCCGGTTAAGGGGTCAATGTACTTCCACATAATGGGCTCAACGGCGTAGCTTACGGTGGTTTTTACTGTGGTAATCCGGGTGGTGTTGCCGTCTGTTTCCGTCTCGGGCTCACCTACGGTTACCTGGGGCTCCGTTGGAAACTCGCTGCCATCGGAATTCAGAACCTCTTCTTCCGTGATTTCCGGTTCAGCAGATTCTGTGCTGCTTTCTGTCAGCAGGGTGCCCCGGTAAACTGGGGTACCGTCAGCCAAATCCGAGCCGGCCTCAATAGGGGTGAAATCCAGGGAATAGTAATAGTCCCCCGGGGTGGTTTCAGAGGCATACTCAAAGTAGGAGACAACCTGCAGTGCGGTGCCGTTTTCGGTATCCAGACTGTAGCGGATATTGGCCTCGTAGTCACCTCCGCTAACCTTGGTAAAGCTGCCGCTAACCTCCACCTCTTCGGCCTGGTTCAAGGACAGGGGAGAGGCCTCCTCCGGGTATGCTTCCCATGGGTAGAATTCAATATAAGAGCCGAGGTCAGTCAGGGGGGTGCTATCCCCGCCGGACAGAAGCCCTTTATCCCTGAGGCTTTGAAAAACAGCGTTAACAGCGGAGGTTCTTGCCGCTTTGCCGCTGATGGCGGCGGCTTTTTCCGGCCAGTTAGCCACAGGTTCTTGGTTGGCTACATAATAACCGATGGTGCCGTCCTCGGCCGAGGGGGCAACCTCAACAATCAAAAAGCCGGAATTGCTGGCAGCCTTTTCCTGCTTGATGGTTTCAATATGGTCCAAAGAGATGGCTTGAGCTGTGATGGTTGCCGCCGGGTTCAGCAGCAGCACCAGAGCCAGCACAAGGGCGACCGCAGATGTAAGGGCTATGCCGATTTTCTTTTTCACGGGTCTCCCTCCTTAAGAAATCAAATCAATGGGGGTGGAAGTGAAGCTGTCCGGGCTGCTGTCAAACCAGACCTTGGACAGCAGCTCTTCCACCGGGGCAGCCCCCGGGGTCAGCAGCTCAGGGCGGTTGCGGAGGCTGAACACCTGGCTGGCGGAAAAGCTCTTTCCGTTCTTGGTCAGGGTCAGTTCAATGGTTACGGACTCGGCAATGCCGGCCTCCGTTCCCACATGGGGGGTCAAGCTGAAGGCAGAAACCCGACTGCAGAGGGTAACCTGGGGGGTATGGTAGCTATAGGTCAGGGTGTTGGCCGCATGGTCGGCACTTACACTGCCCTCATCAAAAAGCAGGGTCTGGTCGGCGCTGTCATAGGTCAGCCGATAAACACGGCCGGAGTTCTCGTCCTCAAACACAGTGAAGTAGGTATCTGTCCCATCGCAGGTAATGCCGCCGTTCATGTCCAGCAGGTATTCCTGCAGCTGGGCCATGGTAACCTGAGACTGATTCTGCAGGGAGGCTATGGTATTCAAATTGCGGAACAGGCCGCTGCCGCTGCTCATCATAAGGCCAACCGCCAGGGTTACGACAGCCAGAATGGCTACAGTAACCACCAGCTCGATAAGGGAAAAGCCCCGGTTGTTTTGCTTCATTTCTTTCATGACCCTTCCTCCGTCAGTCCATGCTTGCACTGCCGGTCATCCGAATCAGCGAAAGAGAATAGCTGCGGCCGCCGGTAACGGTTACCGTGGCAAAGTCCCAGCTGCCGGAGGCGGCGCTGAGAGATGTAACGGCGCCGGTTTCCATGCTGCAGGTCATGGTGACGCTGCTGCTTTTCACATCTACGCTGTTGGACCCAACGGATACCGTGAGGCCAATGTGCTTGTCATCACCCAGCTTTTCGGATTTATAGCAGCCGCTGCTGTCGGAAAGCTCGGCATAATAGACCTTCTGGCTGCCGTCGTAGCGCAGGGTAAGGGTGCTGCTGCGGCCACTGAGGTTATCCAGCCGGCACTGGGCCATCATGGCCTGGGTAAGGCCGGCTGCCTTGCGGGACCGCATGGAGGCCACCCCGGACAGGGATCCGCCTGCAACAACCGCCAGAATGCCGAGAATGGCAATCACGGCAATCAGCTCAATCAAAGAGAAGCCCTTGTTGTTTCTTTTTTTCTTTTGCATGGAATCCCTCCTTTCGGGGAAAAGCACTTATTTTTTCTGCCAGTTGGCGGTGCTTACCAGACCAATCACATTCCAGCCGGCAGAGGCGGCGTCGTCGGCGCTGCCGGTGGCGTCCTCAATGGTGATGTTCAGATAGTTGCGAATGGTTGTTTCGTCGTCAGCCTTGGCGGTGTAAGCAGATACAACCTCGTCCCGGTTAGCCAGAATGGTGCTGGCGTTCAGGTTCATGTTGCTGCCGGAAATAATCAGGCCGCTGAAATTGTGGGTAATCTGCACATTGCCGGAGGCTACAATCAGGCAGAGCTGAGGATAGCGGGCGAACTCCTCGGTATCGTAGGTGTAGCTGCCGTTCACAGCCATGGCCACTACATTGCCCTCAACATCCATGTAAAGCTTGCTGCCGGAGAGGGAGGACAGAGCCCCTGTGTTTACCACATAGTCATAGGGGTTGGTAACGCCGGCGGCCGAAGAGGAGGTGCTCAGGGTTTGGCAAAGGTTGGAAAACATGGTTTTCAGACGGCCGGCGGAGCTGTCCAGAATATCGGCGGAAGCGTTATCCAGATAGCTGTTAAAGCGTAACCGGTCGTTTTCGTTGGTGAAGGTGTAGCCCTTGGTCTGCAGGGAAGCAGCGGTCTGGGTTACGGTGATATAGCGATTGATGGACTGCTGAATGTTGTCGGTATTGGCGGTGTAATAATCCCGGAAATACTGGCTGCGGTGCTCGGCCGTGTCAAAGGCCATGAAATAGTAGACGATGGTCTGTCCTCCAAAGCTCCGGGAGGAGGTTCGAAGGCTGGTGCCATAATCGCTCAGGGTTTTACCGGCCCATAGTTCTGTATCCGTGTCCAGTGTGACACTGGCAGCGTTAGCCGCGGTGGAAATGTCCGGGTTGGTGGGCAGCTGATTGCCCTCGGCATCCTTCAGGTATTCCACCGGAACCAGATAGGCGGTTTGGTTGGGCTTAACGGACAGGGATTCACCCATGATAACATTTTCGGCATCGGCGGCATCGCCGATGAAGCTGTAGCCGGCCAGAATCAGACGGTCCAGACTGGTAATATCCAGTGTGGTGCCAACCCCGTTGGCAATGATGGAGCTGGATTCAGCCGATTTGGTCAGGCTGTTGCCGAAGCCGTAGTAGCTGCCCTCCAGACGGGCTGAGGCTCCGGTGCCGGCCAAATTCAGGTCATTGGCCAGATAGCTCTTGCCCAGCAGGGCAATGCGGCTGTTGGTGTAAACCTTAACGGTATCCGCCCAAAGGCCGGCGGAGGAGCTGATCAGCAGGCGGGCGGTGTCGCCCCCGCTGCCGTTGCTGCCCCGAATCTCAACCAGGTCCTTGCAGATGGCGGTGCCGTTTTCAATTTTCAGCTGGCCGGTTCCCTGAATGTCCATGCTGCCGGCGTAGGCGTTGCCTTGAATCAGGGTGGACTGAAGGGAGACGGTATTTTGGGTCAGGGTGCCCTTGGCAATAACGGCAAACTCCGGAATGCCGGAAACGGTGTACTGGCTCAGGGCATAGTTCATGTCCGGGATAGACAGCTTATAGTCGGTTTCAATGGTGCTGACCCGGCCGTTGGGGGCCGTGTACTGAATGGTCAGGTCATGAATGGTCAGGGCTGTATCATCCCAGGAAAAGCTGCAGAGGCTGCTGTCCCCCGGGGCCTGCCCCCTTAAGGTCAGGGTGGCTTCGCTGTCCAGATCCGTTACCATGGACTGCAGCACGGCGGTGTCACAGGTCATGGCGGTTCCGTCAAACAAGGGGCTGTCCTCGCTGTTTTTCCAGCCCTTCAGGGCGCTGAGATAGGCCTCGCTGAAGGCCACAGAAATGCCGTCAGATTTGTAGCTGTAATCCACCAGGGCATCGGAATAGGCCTTGGTAATGCTGTCGGAGACCACCAGCTGCAGGCCGGCTTCAATCTGCCCGGCTACGGAGGCGGCGTCGTAGAAGACTTCCTTACCCTTGCGCTCGCTGGCCTTCATCTCGTAGGAGGTGTAGCCGAGAATCATCAGCAGGCTGCCCATGGCGGCCAGCAGCAAAATGGTAATCAGCACGGTAACCAAGCCGGCACCGCGGTTATTCAGTTTTGGAATGGGCCGCTGCTTCATGATGTTGGCTCCTCGCTGTTATTTGAGCTTGGTGGTTTCCAGTGTGTAAACCGGGCTTCCGGTGAGACCGGCAGAAGAGGGGTAGATATCAATGGTGACCTTGTAGAAGCGGTCAACGGCCTTCTTGGAGGCCAGCTCCCCGGTCAGGGTGTTGGCGGCAGAGGTGTACCAGAGGCTGCCCTTAAAAATGCGGTAGCTCAGGGTGGTGCTGCTGCCGTCGGTCAGATTCTGGCCGGCATTGGTGTAAAGGCTGCAGCCCTCCGTATAGGCGGGGGACTGATACTGGTTGATGTCGGTAATGTGGGTGCTCTCCTTGGCTGTGAGCTGAGCAGAGCTGAGCTTTTCATAGTCGCTGCCGTCAAAGGTCAGGGCCCACTGCTTGACCAGAAAAATCTTGGCTGTAATGTTATCGGTGTTGCGGATTGAGATGGTTTCCCGGCTGCTGCCGTAATAGGGGAAATACATGATATAGACCGACAGGGGGTTATCCGCGTCATCTGCGTAGGGGGTGCCGTGGGGAAACAGGGCGTATTCCGTGGTGTAGGAATAGGGGGCACCGGCTACAATGTTGCCGGTAGGAATGCCGTCCGAGTCGTATTCCGGCTGCTTGTAGTTGAAGACGTAGTCATAAACAACCTTGATGTAGACCAGCTCCGGATTGTCGCTGTCACGGGTCATGCGGATTTCTATGCTGCGGCTGCCGGTAATATCGCTGGCGGCCGCATTCATGGCGGTGAAGTTTGCCAGAGCCAGATTATCCGGGTTTTCCTCTTCCGTAAAGGCCTGGGCAAAGGCGGCATCCATGCTGCTGTACTGAACGATTTCGGCGGCATTGGTCGGGGTGCCGGCATCATAGGTTACCAGGGCGTCGTAGCTGCGGGAACCGGAGGTCAGGCCGGCGATGCTGCAGCTGCTGTCCGACAGCTTGGTTACGGAAGCACCCAGCAGATTTTGCACGGAGGCGGCCCCTTCCACCACGGCAGCAACGGAGGAGGTCTCAACTACCTCTTGCACGTTCTGGGCGGCAATGGTGGCTTCCCCGTACTTACGGCTGCCGGAGAGCATGTTGGCGGAGGTGACAAAGGCGTGGAGCAGGGGAGCTGCCACAATAGCCAAAATCACTACGGCAATCAGCAGCTCAATTAAGGAAAGACCTGCCTTGTTGCTTTTCAGTTTTCGGAAAAGAGAAGCCATGGTCTTCCCTCCTTTCGGTTTGTTATGGGGTTATTCGGTGACGGGAGCTTCGGCCGGTGCTTCCGCTGCTGCGGGAGCAGCAGTGGTGCCGAACATGTCCTTAGTGCCCAGAGGAACCTCGGGAACCTCAGCGGGAACATAGGCATTCTCACTGCCTTCAAAGCAGCCGTAGAGCTTGCTGACGGTGAACACACCGTCCAGCAGACCGGTGCCGGAATCATAGGTAACGGAGACGCTGTCCAGGAAGGTCAGGTCGGCAGTGTCCTCATAAATGTGGTGGATAATGGCCTTCAGCTGGCTGTAATCCAGAACGGCGGTGCTGCTGGTAACAGCCCGATAGCCGGAGAAGACCTTGGCCTGCTCCTGATCCATGCCGGTGAACTGGCCGGACAGACTGACGGAGTCAAAGCTGACGCTGGTCAGGCTGCTTTCTGCCTTTTCATGCATGTCCATCAGGTAGAGCAGAAAATCCTCATCCTTCAGACCGGCAGGAATCCGGGAGAGAATGGCCTCGGAGCTGGCCTTGCTGTCGGCAATGCCCTGCTCATAGGTGGCCAGATTATCGTAGTGGGCCTGCAGTTCGGAAAGACGGCTGGTCTGGGCTTTGATTTTGGAGTCCAGGGCTTCGTTCTTCTCCTGATAGGGGGTGAAAACCAGAAAGTAGGCCAGCACAAAAACAAGGATGCCTGCCAAAACCAGCAGCAGATTCAAATCACGATTGGATAGTTTCTTTGTCATGGTTCAGCCCTCCTTAATCAAGCAAGTCATCCTTGGCGGCGGCATCTGCAGGCTGGGGAGCAGGCTCGGAAGGAGCTTCCTCGGCAGCATAGGCAGCCGTCAGGGTGAAGGTGACAACATCCATGCCGCCGGCATTGGTGGCCTGGGTAATGGGACCGACGGAGATGACCCCCAGGGTTTCAAAGCTGCGCAGCTGGCGGATGACCACACTGGCTTCGTCAAAGCCGGGGCACTCAACGGTTATGCTGACACCGGGGGCGGTGCAGGTAACAGACATGAAGGATACATCGCTGGGCATTTTCTTTTCCAGTTCGGTAAGAAAAGCCTCCAGCTGGGCATTGGGGGTGGCAGCCTGGTTGGCAAAGGTCTGCAGGGCCTTGTCCCCCTCGGTGTAGGTAACATAAGCGTTGTAACGGTCCTCCACATAGCTTAGGCTTTCAATTTTCTTGTTCAGGGAGGAAAGCTCCAGCTGCCGGCTTCCGTAGCCAATCACCTGAGGGATGCAGAGGGCGGCGGCGATGACGGCACAGCCAATCAAGGCAACCAGCCCATAGCGGCTGTTCTTCTTCCGGCTGCCCCGCTTATGGCGGGTGATGTATTCGGCAGGCAGGAAGCCCATGGGGGCGATACGGGCGCCCAGACAGCTGATAAACATGGAAATGCCCAGAATGCTGTTGGCCAGCCCCTGGGTGCCGGAGATTTCTTCCAGCCAAAGGGTGGGCAGGTCCAGCCGGCGGGCAATCTGTTCCTTCAGCCCGGCCAGGTGGCAGCAGCTGCCCATGAGGACAACCCGCTCAATTCTGGCATTCTCATTGACGGAACTGAAGAAGTCGGTGCTGCGGGCAATTCCGCCTACCAAACGGGTCAGCAGGGTCTCGTAAGGGGTGGTGTCGGCTTCGGGCTGAGCCTTTTCAGCGGAAACGGACAGAGCCTGCAGGGCATCCAGATACTGCTCGGAAGAAAGACCGGCATCCTGCAGATAGGCGGTAATCATTTCATCGCCGCCGAAGGTCAGGCAGCGCTGCAGCAGCAGATTGGACCCTTCCATGAAGGTGACCATGGCAGAGCCATCGTCAATGGTGACGTACATGGTAACACCTTCGCTGCCTAAGCCCCGCAGAACCTGATACTGGCTGTTGCCGGAAAAGTCCAGGGCTTCAATGGTCAGACCGGCAGCATCGGCCAGGGCGATGTAGCTGTCCACCAAAGGATTGGGGACGGCTACCACATTCAGACGGCACTCCTCCTTGCTACGCTCCAGCACAGTGGAGGCGGTGCGGTATTTGCTCACATCAATGGGCAGATACTCAGAGGCGTTGGTGGCTACGATGCCCTGCAGGGTCTCATCCTTGGCGGACGGCAGGGAAACCAGGCGGCTGGCAATACGGGTGCCGGAGGAAAGGGTAAATACGGCGCTGCCGCCGTTTACCCCGTGGGCAGCCAGCTCAGAAGATAGCCGCTGGCCCAAAAGGGCCGGATTGACAATCTGGCCGTCGGCTACGCACTCATCCGGGGCCGTGAACAGAAAGCTGTCAGAAATCTGATAGCGCTTCCCCTTCTTTTGGGTGCGGCAAACCTTGACAATCCGTTTGCCTATTTCAATGTTACAAATGTTAGAAGCCATATTATAATCATCCTTTTCAGATGGTATTTACGAATTTATTTATAGAAGGCCAGGTACCAATTTAGAATAGGTTCCGTCCAGAGGACGGCAATGGCGAAGCCCGCCGACAGGTAAGGGCCGAAGGCAAGCTCCCGCCCCTTGTGGGCCACCTTCATGAGAATGACATGAATGACAGCCCCTAAAAAACAGGCCAAAACCAGGCCCAGCAATCCGGCCTTCAGGCCAAGAAAGAGGCCTGCGGCCGCCACCAGCTTCACATCTCCGCCGCCCATGGCACGGCCGCCGGAGACCAGCCAAATCAGCAGGAAGGCGCCGCCTAAGCCGGCGAAGCCCAGCAGGCTGTTGAGCCAATGGTCATGATAAAGAATAAGGCGGATAACGCCGAGCGCCAGGATAAACCAGTTTATTCCCGGCGTTATCTCAAAGGTGCGTGCATCAATCACACTGAGGGTCAGCAGGGCTGAAAGCAGCAGGCTGACCAGCAGCATGTCCGGATTCAGGCCCATCACGCTCAGGGTCAGAATCCATAGCAATCCGTTTGCGGCTTCAATGAGGGGGTATTGAGCCGAAATGCGGGCCCGGCACCCGGAGCAGCGGCCCCGGAGTGCCAGCCAGCTGAAAAGGGGGATCAGCTCCCACCAGTGCAGCCGTTTCCCGCAGGAAGTGCAGTGGCTGGGCACACGGACAATGCTTTCACCCTTGGGCAGCCGCAGAATGCAGACGTTAAGAAAGCTTCCAATGACGATGCCGAAGAGGAAAACCACAACATATAATGCAATTGTCAAACCCATGTAGCCCATATGTGTTAGTCCTTAAAACAAAAGTGAGGATGCTCTTTCAAACAGTTAAACTGGTTGATATCTTAATCGCCCATTTCGCCAGTGGCTACCAAGCCAAAGCTACCGGGAGTTACAGTGATAGTGTAAGTCTTATCGCTCTTGATACGGTCGGTGGCGACCTCGCAGATAGTGGCCAAAGTGCCATCAGCATTGTTGGCCCAATCAATGTCATCTTCACCAATACCTGTACTGTCAACGGTAACGGTGAATTCTGCATCATTTTCAATGTGACCGAGAGCGATTTCTGCCTTAACGACAGACAATACTTCTTCACCAGCAGACTCAAGAACGGCGTCACGGGAAGACTGAACATACTTGATGTACTGGGGAGCCAGTACAGCAATCAGAGCAACCATGATGGCGACAACAATGATAAGCTCTACCAGAGAGAAGCCCTTATTGTTCTTGCGGAACTTTTTCATTTCGATTTCCTCCAAAAATAAGATTTTTGAGTATTTGTAAGCCTCTGCCTACCCCCTCGGCCGGCAGATGGTTTTACACAGATTTAGATGTTTTCCAAGGCACCGTACATGGAGGCCATGGGGAGAAGCAGGCTGATGACGATGGTGCCCACAATGGCGGCCAGAAGGACGATAATCATGGGCTCCAGGGCAGCCATGACCTGCTCGGTGGTCTGCTGAACCTCTTCATCGTAATAGTCAGCAATTTTGCCGTACATTCCTACCAGGTCACCGGTCTGCTCGCCGATGCCGGCCATGTGGTAAACCAAAGGCGGGAAGAGGCGGGTGCGGCGCAGGGCCTCGCTGAGCTCAGTGCCAACGGCAACCTCGGTTTTAACCTCCAGCAGGGCCTCTTTAAAATGGATGTTGCCCATGGTGTTGGCGGTAATCTCTATAGCATTCAGCATGGGTACGCCGGAGGCCAGCAGGGTGGACAGGGTACGGGCCATGTTGGCACAGGCGGTTTTGGTGGTCAGCTTGCCGAAAAGCGGGGCCCGGAGTTTCATATTATCAATGACATGGCGGCCGCCTTCTGTGCGTTGGTACAGCTTAATACCAACGATGATGGCAATCAAGACAAGCAGAATCAGGACGATGTGGGCTTGAACAAAGTGGCTGATGCTGACAACGGCTTTGGTCAGACCGGGAAGGTCGGTGCCCAAAGAGCCGAGAATATCTTCAAACTTGGGTACGATGAAGGTGAGCATCACAACCACCACTACGATGGCGACAATGGCAACCACGATGGGATAGGTGGTGGCTTTTTTAATGAGGCCCTTGAGCTTGGAATCCTTCTCAAAGCGGTCGGCCATACGGTCAAAGCTCAGATCCAGGCTGCCGGACTCTTCGCCCGCTGCTACCATGGTGCAGAAGATGGAGGGAAAGACCTTGTACTGGCTCATGGCTTCTGCCAAAGAGGAGCCCCCTTCAATCTGTTTGCGGCAGCCGACGATGGCTTCCTGCAGCAGCTTGTTCTCCGTCTGCTCTTCCAGCATCAGCAGGGCGTCGTTCATGGAAACGCCGGCGGACAGAATGGAAACCATCTGTCGGCAGAAAATGGCCATTTCCCGGGGCTTGGGCTTTTTCTGCAGGAAGCTGACGGAAACCTCTTGATTCAAAACGCCGGCTTCCCCCAGGTTGATAACGGTAACGCCGTTGCCCCGCAGGCGGGTCAGGGCATCCTCACGGTTATCGGCGGAAATGGTGCCTTTGGTCTGCTTGCCGGCTGGGGTCAGGGCGGTGTAGGTATAGCTTGCCAAAAAATCATCTCCCTTTCTGGAGCTTAGCAGTTATCAGTACATTTTTTTGCTCATGGCCTCCCGGTCCTGGGCATAGGTCACGGCGGTTTCTGCGGAAATGTCGCCACGCAGGTAAAGGTCATAAATGGAATCGTCCATCATCTGCATGCCCTGACGGCGGGCAGTCTGCATGGTTTGGGGAATCTGATAGGTTTTTCCTTCCCGGATATGGTTGCGAATGGCGCTGTTGGTCAGCATCAGCTCGGTGGCAACCACCCGGCCCTTGCCCTTCTGCAGGGGCAGCAGCTGCTGGGAGACCACGCATTCCAGCACATCGGCCAGCTGGGTGCGGACCTGGTCCTGCTGGTAGGGAGGAAAGACGTCAATGATACGGTCCACCGTGTTGGCAGCACCGATGGTGTGCAGGGTGCTGAGAACCAGATGGCCGGTTTCTGCAGCGGTAATGGCGGTGGAAATGGTTTCCAAATCACGCATTTCGCCTACCAGAATTACGTCCGGGTCCTGCCGCAGGGCGGCCCGGAGGGCGTTGGCAAAGCTCATGCTGTCGCTTCCCATTTCCCGCTGATTGATGATGCTTTTCCCTCGGGGGTAAATATACTCAATGGGCTCTTCTATGGTAATGATGTGATAGTTGTAACGCTCGTTCATGCCCTGCACCAGACTGGCCAGAGTGGTGGACTTGCCGGAGCCGGTAACGCCGGTAACCAGAAGCAAGCCCCGACGCTTGTCAATCATGTTAACCAAAGCATCCGGCAGGCGAAGCTCAGCGGGGGTGGGGATACGCTCGCTGAGCAGGCGGGCGGCAATGGCGGTGCTGCCGCTTTGGTGATAGATGTTAATGCGCAGACGGATGCTGCCCAAGGCGGTATAGGCAAAGTCAACCTCGCCCAGCTTTTCCAGGGTCTCCTTTTGACGGGGATTCAGCACCTGTCCGGCCAGGGCTTCGCAGTCTGCCGGGGTCAGGGTCTCTTCCTCCAGAGACCGGATGCTGCCGTCAATGCGGACAGCCGGCGGATAGCCGGCGCTGAGGTGCAGGTCGGAGGCCTCCCTTTGGGCGGCAAGCTCCACATATTCGGCAAAGGTTTTCATAAGAAGTAATCCTCCTTAATCCTCAAAGCTGACCTTCAGCATTTCGTGAATGGTTGTGGTGCCTTCCAGCACATGGCGGGCGGCGCTCATGCGCAGGGTGTGCATGCCCTGACGAAGGCCGGCCTTTTTGATTTCCTCAGTGCTGGAGCGGGCGGTAATCAGCCGCTTCAGCTCAGGGGTGATTTCCATGATTTCGTATACACCGGTACGGCCGAAAAAGCCGGTGCCGGAGCACATGGGGCAGCCAACCGCTTCGTAAATGGTAGGTGTTTCCTCTGCAGTTACGCCCAGCAGGCGCTTTTCCTCATCGGTGGCGGGCCGGGGCTTTTTGCAGTGAGGGCAGAGCACTCGCACCAGACGCTGGGCAATAATGCCTACCACGGAGTCCGCCAGCATGTAGCTTTCCACACCCATGTCCAGCAGGCGGGTGACGGTGGCGGCAGAGCTGTTGGTGTGCAGGGTGCTGACCACCAAGTGGCCGGTGATGGAGGCCTGTACGGCGATGGAGGCCGTCTCGTAGTCACGAATCTCACCAATCATGATGATGTCCGGATCCTGACGCAAAATGGCACGCAGGGCAGAAGCAAAGGTCAGGTCGGCCTTGGGGTTTACCTGCACCTGATTGATGCCGGCGATGTTGGCTTCTACCGGGTCCTCAACGGTGATGATGTTGATGGACTCGTCGTTTAAAGATGACAGGGCCGTGTATAGGGTGGTGGATTTACCGGAACCGGTAGGACCGGTAACCAGAATAATACCGTTGGGGTTTTGCAGAATGTGGTCAAAACGCTCCAGCTCCCAGTCCCGCATGCCCAGTTCCCGCTTGGTGCGGGTCAGGGCAATGGTGTTGGCCAAACGCATAACCACCTTTTCACCATAGCTGGTGGGCAGGACAGAAACACGAATGTCATATTCCACCCGGTCAACGGTAACGGTAATACGGCCGTCCTGGGCCTTGCGCTTTTCGGAAATATCCATGCCTCCCATGATTTTTACACGGGTAACCATGGCAGGCAGCAGGTTGATGTCATAGCTCATGACCTTAACTAAAGAGCCATCAATGCGGAAACGGACAGAAACCTGTTTTTCCAGTGCGTCGATGTGGATATCACTGGCCCGCTTGCGGACAGCCTGTTCAATGGTGCTGCGAATCAGCTGCACAATGGGGGCGGAGTTTAGGTCCGCCTCCTCCTTTTCGGCCTTTTGCTCAGCTTGGGCGAATTTGCTTTCCCTCTCTCGGGTGTACTGTTCAGCGGCGGACATGGCTTCGTCGGTGCCGTAGTAGCGGTCCAGCAGGGCGTTGATTTCGCCCATGGTGCTGATGCAGGGCTCAATCTGCAGGCCGGTGATGATGGCAATGTCATCCAAAGCCTCCATGTTCAAAGGGTCTGCCATGGCCAGCCGCAGGAAGCTGCGGGCGTCATCCTCATAGCCGATGGGAACAACACTGTGCTTACGGAGAATGGGGCCCGTTACCAAATCCACCAAATCCGGAGTCAGGCTTACGGCCCGGAGGCTGATGTATTCAACACCTATGCGCTGGCCCTGTACCCGGGCGACGGCCTCGGCAGTGAGAATGCCTTCATCCACCAAATAGTCTGTGGCGGAGAGCTTGCTCTTGTCCTGCTGGGCCAAAGCCTCGGCCAGCTGGTTTTCAGTTATCAAGCCCCGCCGGAGCAGCTCCTCCGGCAGGGACGTGTTTCGTATGGAAGCCATAGGTCACATCCTGCAATGAAAGATTTATGGAAAAGATTTTTGCCGTTTGCCAAATGCAGGAAAGCCGGAGCGAAACGGTAAAAAATCCTAATATCCCTTATACAATATCATTTATAATTCTATAGGAGTTTAGGAATATTTGTCAACCTCTCAGCCACCGATAAGAGCAGTGCTTCTGTAAAAAATGCCGAAAATAAGCCTAAGAAATAGGGCAAAAGAGAGAAAGATTCACATGATTAAATATTAAAAAGTCTTAAAGACCGATTAACGCAGAATTTTCTGCTTTTTGAAAGGGCAGGCCCGTATTCCTGCAAATAAAAGGGCAGGGGGACGGCAGCGGGAAAGAGTTTACAAGTGGGCGGCTCCATACTATAATAAGCGAAACAGGTATCCCCCCTCGGGGGAGAAAGCGGGAGTGAAACCGATGTTTGCTGGAAGAAAAGCGGGCGGGGCCCTGACGGCTCTGCTTTTGGCGGCAGCCCTGCTGCTAAGCCCCCTGTCAGGGGCCCTGGCGGTGGAGCTTACACTGGCACAGACCGATGGCCGGGAGCTGTCCCTGATGTTGGAGGACCCGGAAGGGCTTCTGTTCGATTTGGGAGCGGAAGCTATCACCTTGGAAGCTGACGGCCAGGGCTGTGAGGTTACGGCTTTGCAGGTGGTGGGGGAGCCCGGTCTGCCCTTGGTCATGCTGGATTTATCCGACTCCCTGTCCAAGGAAGATTTTGCCGATTTGCAGGAAGCCCTCTGCCGTCAAGCGGAGGAGGGAGGCCTGCTGCTGTACACCTTTGGCGAAAGGGTGGAGCAGCTGCTGGATGGCAGCGCAACCCCGGAGGCGGCCCAGACAGCCATTCGTTCCCTTAAGAGGGATGCACAGGCTACGGACTTTTACGATGCTGCTGTAACTTTGGCGCAAACAGCCAAAGCCATGGGGGAGGAAGGCAAAATCGTCCGGCCTTTGCTGATATCCGACGGCGTGAACAACGCCGGCAGTGCGGACCGGGAGGCAGCTTTGGCTGCTTTGAAGGAATGCCCGGTGGCTGTGACCATGCTTTGCTCCAATGCGGTGGGGGAAGCGGACCGCAGCGCCTATGAAGCCTTCTGTCAAGAGGCCGGCGGCCGTTGGGAGAGCTTGCCCTCCGGACAGGCCGGGGAAGCCTTGCTTGCCTGCTGTCAGACCAGTGGCCTGCTGGAACTGCAGGCTCTTCTGCCTGAGGGAATGGCCTTTGAGAAGGAAACGGCCCTGGAACTGGATTTAGGGGGCCGTCAGCAGCTAACCTTTGGATTGGATACCTCTTCTCTGGCAGAGAATGAGACCACAGAGACTTCGCCTGAGGAAACTCATGGAGAGCCGGATAAGCTGCCGGCGGAGGAGGAAGCCCCGGACAAGGGGGAGGAGCCCACACGGGAAACGGCACCAAAGGAGGGGCGCTCACGCCTAATCCTGGCGGGCGGCGGAGTTGTTCTGCTGCTGGTTTTGCTTGCGGTACTAAGGCTTAGAAGAAAAGCTCCTAAGGCTGATAAGTCCGCAAAAGCCAAGAAAGAGCCTAAGGAAAAGAAGGTTAAGGAAAGGAAAAAGGACCAACCACAGGTTCAGTTCTTCTTTGAAGATAAATAAGAAAGAGCCCCCCTTCTGCTTTGCAGAGGAGGGGCATTTTTGCGGGTGGGGGAGTCAAGCATCGGCGGGATAAGGCGGACCTTGTATTCAGTTGTGCTGTGCAGATAAACTTTCTATATAGGAACAGATATATGGGAACATACGTTCTATGTCAATGTCGCTCATCAGCAAAGTTTTTTTACCACAGGGAAACAAAGTTTGTTTTTACGAGTATTAAAAACCACACACATGTTTGCTGTAATTGTGAGCGATTTTTATTGCATTTCTTTTGACTTTTGTTATAATAATATTAAACACATTTAATCGGAGTATGTGCGCAAATTTTAAGTTGGCTGGGTGGTGACAACATGGAAATCCGAGAGCAAGCAAGAGCAATCATACAGCAGCATGGCGGCGTTGCAAAATCTGCCGACTTTGTTGCAGCGGGCATTTCTGCTGTTCAAGTTGTAAATCTTTGCAATGATGGATATTTAGAGCGTATACGGCATGGGTATTACCAGCTAACTGATCAAGAAATGGTTTCAGAAGAACAGATGCTTAAGACACTTTTTCCTCAAGCCATTGTTTGCGTTGAATCTGCACTCTTCCACTATGGCTACAGCGATTTCGCTCCGAGAAAATGGTCGATTGCAATACCAAGATCAATGTCACGCACAAAGCTCGGCGATCAAATTCTTCCTCTACAAACCTATTTTGTACAGCAGAATATTTATGAGCTAGGACGAATTACCGGAGCATTTAATGGAGTAACAATGCCAGTCTATGACCGTGAGCGCACAATCTGTGATAGTTTTAAGTTTCGGTCAAGACTGGATACGGAAACCTTTAATAAGGCACTTAACGCCTACGCCAATGATACAAATAAAAATCTTAAAAACCTTTCCGAATACGCGAAGAAACTTCGCGTGTATAAGAAAGTAACTGAACTGATGGAGGTGCTTCTCAATGGCTGATATTGCTGCGTCCGTGCTTGCACGGCTCAAAAACAAAGCTGCGGAGAGTGGCAGAAGCTATCAGCTCTGCCTGCAGCTCTTCTGTCAGGAAGAATTTCTGCGCCGACTGGAAAAATCCAAATATGCAGAAAACCTTGTTCTGAAAGGCGGTCTGTTCATTTACTCCATCACGGACTTTGACAGCCGTGTGACCGTTGACATTGATTTCCTGCTTAAGAAGATACCGAACACGCCGGAACAGCTCAAGGCAATACTGGAAGAAATCATAGCGACTGACACCGGCAATGATTTCATCACTTTTGAAATCAAGGACGTAACTCCCATTGCGGTGGCAAAGAAATATGCTGGTATAGGTGCCTCTCTTGTGGCTCGGATGAAAAACACTCGGACACCATTCAGCATTGACTTTGGTGTTGGGGATGTTATCGTGCCGAAGCAGGAGAAACGGAAAATTCCAACGCAACTTGACGATTTCGCCGCTCCGATGGTCAACACCTATTCGCTGGAAACAACGGTTGCCGAAAAACTCGACGCTATCCTAAGCCTGATGGAGTTCTCCAGCCGGATGAAGGACTATTACGATCTACATTACCTCGCAAACAAGTTCAATTTCGACGGCACAACATTGACTGAAGCATTGAAAAAGACTTTTGAAAACCGTGGACACCACTTCACTGTGGAGCAGTTTGAGCAGGTTATGACCTTTGGCAGCGACGATGCTATGCAGAAGAAATGGAAAGCGTTCTGCCGGAAGATCAACACAAAGACTGATGATTTTGAAACGGTGCTGGGGACGATAAAAGATTTTTTGACCGAGCCGTATACGGCGGTTATGGAGCAAGCATTTCTCTGTTTGAATTGGTCTGCCGAAAAACAACATTGGATATAAAACACGGCGATAAATCCTTTCACAATTCCATCCAAGAATTCGCTGGATGTGGTATTTGGAGAAATCACAATTACAGACAGTATGCAAGACCGATGAAAATAAGGAGCGGTAGCAGGGGAATAATCCGTGCCATCGCTCCTTTATACTTATGCCAGAATCAATTCACTCAGAACAATCTCTTCGACTGAACCCATGCCATCTGATTGATAATCAAGTGGAGACGATTGTGTGCAGCGTCATTGCTCTCTCTGAGATGCTCAAATAGTGTTCCGTCCAGTACCGCCTGTGTAAACACAACCGGACGATATTCTTTCAAATACTGCCTTCGCATTTTGCCGTATTTTCCAATAGGAGTATTAGATTTCACATCAAGCTTGATGGTGGGATAGTACATCCCATTCTCGGCCAAACCTAACTTTCACAAATCTGCTCGTAAATAGACTTCATAACAAGTCCTCCATTCACAAAAATAGTAACCAATTCTGCAAAACAGTTGCTTTCTTTGATGATTGCTGTTTTATGAACACCGAGTTGCAGAAGAGGGGCATTTTTGTAGCTGGGGGAATCAAGCTTCAGCGGGATAAGGCGGACCTTCTTCAAAGGAACCCTCCGGCAGCAGGTGATTGTAGAAATGAGCCATGGTTAGGCCAAAGAGGGGTGAGAGGTAGAGCCGCAGAATCGGCACATAGAAAAAGGCACTGACGAACTGGTCCAGCAGGAAAAGGAAGAAAAAGCCGAGAACCACGGTAATGAAAGGCATTTTGCGGCCCTTCATTATTTTTGCGGATTCCCGCAGGCAACGCCAGGGGGAATAGTCCGGATGGTCGTAGTGAATGAAAACAGCCTGGGACCAGCGGCAGGCGGCAATGATGCCGGGAAGAACGAAGCAGAGACTCAGCAGCCAGATAAGCACATACTGCAGAATCAGCAGAAGCAGCATTTTAAAGGGATGCTCCAGACTGATAAACAGGTCCCGCAGACTGGTTTTCTGCCGGCGGGAAGCCAGCAGACAAAAGCCGGAAAAGCCGGCGTTAACCAAAGCATAAAGCAGGGACAGTACGACAGTCATCACAGCGGCGCTTGTGGAAATGGTGGGGAAGAGAAACTCCAGATTTTCATTGAGAAGCCGGGCAAGCTCCTCCTGGGTGGATAAACCGTTGAGGCGGGCTTTTTCCATCAGGGCAGTTAAATTTCGCGCGAAGGTGTTGGCACCGCTGAAGTGGGCAATCAAAAGGGAAAAGAGTACAAGAAAGACGAGATAAACCAAGGCGGCCGGGAAAATGGCCTTGCGGTTGTGACGCATGTCCAGCCTGGCCTCCCACTTGCTTTTGAACAGTTCCATGAAGAATCCTCCTAGGGGATAGAATCAGTTCCCTTATTATAACACGGGGGTAAAAAAAGAAAAGAAAGAATTTGTTAACAGGGTAAAGCGCCTGACCGGCATTGACAGCCGGGGCGGAGGAAGACTATCATAGAAGCATACTTGAGAAATGAGGCTGAAAAGCATGAATATTAAAAACAGTGTGACAGAAACCATAGGTGCAACGCCTATGATTCGTTTACAGCGGCTGGAGAAGGAAGCGGCGGCCCAGGCTGAGCTGATAGCCAAGGTGGAATTTTTCAATCCTACCTCCAGTGCCAAGGACCGACCCGCTTTGGAGATGATTGACCGGGCCGTGGCTGACGGACTGCTGCCCCCCGGAGGCACCATTATTGAACCAACCAGCGGTAACACCGGTGTTGGACTGGCGGCAATTGCGGCTGCCCGGGGCTATCGGGCCATAATCGTCATGGCGGACAGCATGAGCATGGAGCGGCGGAAGCTCATGGCGGCCTTTGGGGCAGAATTGGTTCTCACCCCCGGTGCTTTGGGCATGCAGGGCTGCGTGGATAAGGCCCGGGAGCTGCAGGCTCAGATTCCCGGCTCCTTCATACCGGACCAGTTTGGCAATCCGGCCAACGCCGATGCCCATTACAAAACCACCGGGCCGGAAATCTGGAAGGATACGGAGGGACAGGTAGATATTCTGGTGGCCTCCGTTGGTACCGGCGGAACCTTGACCGGTACGGCCAGCTATCTGAAGGAGCAGCTGCCAGGGCTGAAGGCTGTGGCTGTTGAGCCGACTGCCAGCCCCCTGCTGAGCCAAGGCCGGGCCGGCAGTCATAAAATTCAGGGTATCGGGGCCAATTTTGTGCCGGAGGTTTTGGATCGCAGCCTGATTGATGAAA
>JAKSQI010000079.1 GCA_024404215.1 Oscillospiraceae bacterium | reverse complement strand
GCACTTAATGCCGTTTTCTGCCAGCCGCTCGGTAATTTTAGACTGAACGGTATCAAAAAAGGCGGCGTTTTGTTCTTCGCGCTTGGCCAATTCATCCGCAATGGCTTTATAACCAATGGGGTCCAAATAACGGATGGACAGATCCTCCAGTTCCCACTTAAAGCGCTGCATGCCGAGACGGTGGGCAATGGGAGCATAAATCTCCATGGTTTCCAGAGCCTTTTCTCTTTGCTTGCTTTCCTTGTGATACTGCAGGGTGCGCATGTTGTGCAGTCGGTCGGCCAGCTTAATAATAATAACCCGGATATCCGTGGCCATCGCCAGCAGCATCTTGCGGAAGTTTTCCATCTGCTCCTCTTCCTTGCTGGTGTAGGTGACCCGGGTCAGCTTGGTAACGCCCTCTACGATGTCAGCCACATCAGGGCCGAAAAGCTGTTCAATTTCCAGATGGGTGGAGCCGGTATCCTCCAGACAGTCATGAAGCAGGGCAGCCATGATGCTTTCCTCGTCCAGATTCAGCTCGGCGATAATCTCCGCGGCAGCCAGGGGGTGAATGATGTAGGGCTCGCCGGATTTACGCAGCTGGGGGCCATGATTGCGGTAGGCATATTCAAAGGCGGCCCGAACCCGTTCCAAACTGGCAGAAGGGGTTCCGGTTTTTACCACCTGTTCAAAGTGACGATACTGCTCTTCCACTACCGGGTCAATGACCAGCTCGCTTTTGGCTTCTTGATTATCAGTACTCATGCATGTCCCTCCGTAATCTGCCGTTCGCCTGTGCCGGCTAAATCAACAACCAATAGCTGAACACTGCGGCGGCCGCGGAATTCGTTAATCTGAGGTTCAAAGGCAATATCCACCCGACTGCCCCGGGGTGGGAGATCCCCGGCGGCGTGGGAAAAGAAAATGCCGTCGAAGGTTTCACCGTTTTTACTGACTCGCAGTTTGGTGTGAACACCGGTGCCGCAAGGGCCGATAAAGGTCAGCTCTGCATCACGCAGGCAAAGAACGGGGGGCATGTTTCCATTGCCAAAGGGTTCCAAAGCAGTCATGGCTTCCAAATTCGGCAAGGTTAGCAAACCGGGTTTGATGATTTCATAATCCACTTCCAGGACTGGAATGGAAGGACCGCCCGATAGTTCCTGATAGCAGGCCGTGAAGCGCTGACGGAAGGCATCAATGTTCTCTCTGCGGATGGTGATGCCGGCAGCCATTTCGTGGCCGCCGAAATTCTCCAGCAAATCGCTGCAGCGGTCCAGAGCGGCATAAAGGGGAAAACAGCCGTAGCTGCGGCAGGAGCCCCTGCCAATGCCATTTTCATCTATGCATATCATAATGGTAGGGACCATTTTAAGCTCACTAATACGGGCTGCCACAATACCCATAACGCCCTGAAACCAGCTTTCTTTGGCAAGAATCAAAGGAACTTCAGCTGAATCGGCAATTTCCAGGGCTTCGTCATAAATGCGGGTTACCAAATCCCGCCGTTCATCGTTCAAACGGCAAAGCTCCTGGGAAAGCCTTTCGGCTTCTGTCAAGCTTTCCGTGTCCAGCAGCTGGACAGATAGTTCCGGTTTTCCCATGCGGCCGGCAGCATTTAACCGGGGCGCCAGGGTAAAGCCCACGGATACCGTGGTAATACGTCGGCCTTCGGCACCGCTTTCCTTCAGCAGGGTTTGCAGGCCGGGACGCTTGGTCCTTTCCAGAGCAGCCAGACCACGGGAAATCAGAATGCTGTTTTCACCGATTACCGGTACCACATCTGCCACGGTTCCCAGAGCTACCAAATCACCGAATCGGTCCAGCAAGCGCTGGATAGCCGGTCGTCCGGCTAAGGCGCAAATGGTTTTAAAGGCAACGCCAACTCCGGCCAGGTTTTTGTTTTCGTAGCTGCTGTCCGGTCTTTTTGGGTCTACTACGGCAATGGCGTCCGGCAGCTGATTCTTGCACTCGTGGTGGTCAGTGATGACCACATCCAGTCCAAGGGCTTTTGCATATTCTACTTCTTCCACGGCAGTCACGCCACAGTCTACGGTGATTACAAGGGTTACACCATCACGGGCAAAACGGTCCAAAGCGGTGTTATTCAGCCCGTAGCCATCCTCATCCCGTCCGGGAATGTAATAGCCGGCATCTAAGCCACAGGAACGGAGAAATTCCAGCATGACACAGGTAGAGGTCATACCATCTACATCGTAGTCCCCGAAAATCATGACCTTTTCCCGGCTGTCAATGGCCTGCTGAATGCGGGCTGCCGCTTTGTCCATATCCTTCAAAGCAAAGGGGTCCAGCAGCTTTTCTGTGCTACGGTCCAATAGCTCGGCAGCCTCTTCCGCCGAACCGATACCTCGTGAGGCAAGCACCACCGCAGGCAGGTAGTTATACCCGCTGCGCACCAGCGATATTGCAGTTCCCCGGGGGAAATCATGAATGTTCCATTTCTCAAAAGTCATCGGTGCGCCTCCTTCCCAAATGTTTTAATAAGTCAGTATAACAAATTTCACCGTAATTGCCAAGGGTAGTTGGGGAAAATGAATCAGAAAAAGAACCGGCACTGCTCTTCGGAGCAGTGCCGGGGAGGCTTACAGAACCGGGGCCAGCAGACGGCAAATATCCTGGAAAAGGTTACGCAGAAAGCTTTTTTTGATTGCACCGGGCAGAACAGGCGTGCAGTGCTTCAGGGTTTGCATGAAGTCCCTCTGCAAAGAATCCACAGCAGGAGTATCGGAGAGAAAGACACCGCATTCAAAATGCAGATACAGACTGCGGTAGTCTAGGTTGGCTGTGCCGATGATGGCGGTTTTCCCGTCGGCGCACATGGTTTTGCTGTGATTAAAGCCCCTGGCATACTCGTAGATTTTTACCCCAGCCTCCAAAAGCTCGGGGTAGAAGCTGCGGGTAGTAAAATGAACCAGTTTTTTGTCCCCATGCTGAGGGGTTATGATTCGGACATCAACTCCGCTTTTGGCAGACAGAATCAGGGCATTTTTCATGGCATCGTCCACAATTAGATAGGGGGTGTTGATGTACAGGGTTTTTCTGGCACTGTATATCATTTGCAGATACAGGGCCTCGCTGACCCTGTCATGGTCCATGGGACTGTCAGCATAGGGCTGAACAATACCAGAAGGGAGCGGGGCGATGGGGGCCCCTTCCGGCAGAAAATCTTCGTACTGGATGGAGCAGGAGGGATCCAGCAGCTGCCACATTTGCAGAAAGATAACGGTGAGCCCCCAGGCGGCAGGGCCTTTCAGCATGACGGCGCTGTCCTTCCAGTGTCCAAATCGTTCGTAAGCGTTGACATATTCATCGGCCAGATTGATGCCGCCGGTAAAAGCAACCTTGCCATCAATGACGGCAATTTTACGGTGATCACGATTGTTTTGCAGGGCGGCCAGAACCGGGCGAAAGGGATTGAAGGAAACACACTGAATGCCCATGCTGCGAAGCTGCTGGTAGTAGCGAAAGGGAATTCCGGACAGACAGCCCATATCATCATAAACGACGCGGACGTCAACGCCTTGAGAAACCTTTTCAACCAAAACATTCAAAATGGATTCCCACATGGAGCCTTGGGAAATAATGAAGTATTCCAAAAAGATGTAGCGCTCAGCCTTTTTCAGTTCCCGAAGAAGCACGGTGTGGAATATTTCACCGGGGCTGAAGTACTCGGTGCCGGTGTTGATAAAGGCGGGGAAGCCGCAATGCTCCTGCAGATAAACGGATTGAGGAGGACATTCCTGTGTTTTTACAAGCTCCGGGGTGGCCAAAAGGAGAAATTGATTCTCCGTCTGCTGGTGAATAACACCGATGCGCTTTCCCAAACGGCGAGAGGTGCGCTGTTGGTTGAATATCAGGTAAAACAGACCGCCAAATACGGGGAAGAGCAGGACCAGAAAAACCCACAATAGTTTGTAGCCCGGGTCTTGGGGACGGGATACCGTATGAAGGGCAACGATTAAACTGAGCAAATGGAGTGCATAGCTGAGATAGACAGAGCTTTTACTTGTGTTTAGAATAAAATACAGAATCAATCCAAGCTGTGCCAAAAGCAGCAGCACAACGATAAAACGACGAAGAAGAAGGGATTTAAAAGTATGTTTTTTCATAGCGTAACTCCCCGGATGAAGCCATAACGAACTGATACTATTATATACGGGTAATTCCTGTTTTGCCAAGCAGTGAGGAACTGAATTCAAAGTTTATTCATTGCTTTTTTTTAAACCGCTTGATATTATAAAATAGATATAGTATGTGAAATGATACTGTATACGTGAGAGGAGATAAGGTCATGGTTTTACATGTTATCTATTTGCTTTTAGCTTTTTTAGCCGCTGCCGTTGGGGGAATCGGTTGGATTCAGCGGCCCGGACAGTGGTGGATACCCATCGTTCTGTTTGTGGGAGTGCTGTTAGGGCTTTGGCTGCTGCATATCCTCGTCATTGCATCGGGCAGTCTTTTTGTTGATTCCAAAAAGAGACCGAATTCGGTTCATACTTTGGCCCGCCGGGTAAGTGTAGCTACCTTAGATACCTTTTTAGCGGTATGCGGAGTGCGCTGCACTGTCAAGGGCAGGGAAAAGCTGCCGGACAGCCCCTTTCTTATGGTGGTCAATCATCTGAGCCTGGCAGATCCTTTGGCAGTTATGGTTCAGTTCCGTAAACAGGATGTGGCTTTCATTTCTAAAAATAAATCTAAAATTTGTTTTAAATTTTTCAATGTATGTATCAATACTTTCATTTCTAAAAAAGAAATCAACAAGCTACCGGCCATTCGGCGCTATATGCCGGCCTGCGGCTGTCTGTTTTTAGACCGGGAGGACAGTCGGTCTGCTATTTATACCATTCGCGAGGCGGCGGAGCATATCTCCTCCGGCCTTTGCAGCATGGCCATCTGTCCGGAAGGCACCCGCAACAAAACCGATGCCCCGGTGCTGCCCTTCCATGCAGGCTCCTTCAAAATTGCAACGAAAGCCGGCTGTCCTTTGGTTATTGCCGGTATTTATGGTACGGATAAGCTGTTTCACAATTTCCCCTTGCGGCGTACCGGGGTAGAATTGGAAATACTGGAGACTCTGCCCGCCGACGAGGTATCGGCTGCCAGGTCCACAGACCTGGCCAAGTATGCGGAAGAGACAATCGGAAACTGGGTTCTCGGTAAGCGTAAGGCACAGTAAGGAGAGAGCATGGAAAACAGAAAGCATGTATTTGTAGTAAATCCCAGGGCGGGACAGGGCATGGACATTCCGGCCCTGCGGGTTCGGCTGGAGAAGATGGGGCTTCCCTTTGAAATCTATCCAACCCGCTGCAGCGGAGATGCCACCCGTTTTGTGAAAGAGCGGGCGGCAGCTGGAGATTCTGTTCGCTTTTATGCCTGCGGTGGAGATGGCACCCTGAAGGAAGTTGTTCAGGGGGCAGCGGGGCTGAGCCATGTTTCCGTTGCCGTGCATCCTGTGGGCAGTGGCAATGATTTTGCCCGGGTTGTAGGCGGCCGTGAAGCCTGTCTGGATCTGGAACGGCTGGTTTCAGCGGAGGACAGGCTGCTGGATGCCATTTCCGTCAATGATGATATTTGTGTGAATGCCTGCCATTTTGGCTTTGATTCTGTGGTGGCTTCAACCATGAACAAAATTCGCTCCAAGCCGATAATCGGGGGTCGTAATGCGTATCCTTCAGGCGTAGTTTACGGCCTGCTGAAGGGAATGAGAACCCGGGCACGCATTGTGGCAGATGGGGAAGAAATCTGCTCAGAGGATTTCCTCCTTTGCTCTATCTGTAACGGGGGGTATGTAGGGGGAGGCTATCGCTGTGCTCCCTTCTCCAAACAGGACGACGGCCTGCTGGAGCTCTGCCTGGTTAAGCCTGTCGGCCGTTTGACCTTTCTGGGCCTGATGAATGCCTATCGGGCCGGAGAGCATCTGACGGATTCCCGTTTTCAGAATATAGTGGTATATCGCCAGTGCCGTGAGGTGGAAATTGAGGCGCAACCCGATTTTGCGGTATCCTTGGATGGCGAGATCCGCACCGGAGACCATTTCTCTGTTAAGGTTATGCCGGAGGCACTGCGTTTTGCCATTCCGGAGGAGAAGGAATAAAGCATGGATACACGGATTACCTACGAAGAAATTCGCAAAAATGAAGAAATAAAAGCCTATATTGATGCAGCCGGACGCAGTATGGCGGCACTGGGCTATACAGAGCACAGCTTTGCTCATGTATCCAAGGTTGCAAAAACGGCAGGAGAGATTCTGCGTACCATGGGCTATCCTGAGAGGGAAATCGAGCTGGCCATGATTGCCGGCTTCATGCATGATATCGGCAACATGGTTTGCCGGGATGACCACAGCAAAACAGGAGCAGTCATGGCCTTCCGCATTTCGCGGGCACTTGCTATGAGTCCTGTGGAAACTGCTTCCATTGTAACGGCCATTGGCAATCATGATGAAGGAACGGGTTCCCCGGTGGATGAAATGGCCGCTGCCATGATTCTGGCTGATAAGTCGGATGTCCGCCGAAGCCGGGTTCTGCAGAAGGACCACGCCCGCTTTGATATTCATGACCGGGTCAATTATTCCGTGGAAGCTTCGGCGCTGACCATAAATGAAGAGAAAACCGAAATCACCCTGACCCTTACGCTGGATACCTCCTATTGTGCAGTGGCCGAGTATTTTGAGATTTTCATGGTACGGATGCGCCTCTGCCGCCGTGCAGCGGAGAAGCTGGGCTTGGTTTTTCGGCTGATTATTAACGATGCGGAACTGATATAAGCATGGCCTCCTCCCCGACAGGTTTCTGCCGGGGACTTTTTCATGCTCTTTTTGCATAGAATCTTGGAAATGATGAACAGAACAAACGTGATATTAGTGTAAAATGGCATAAAGATATCTATCCCTAATACATAAAAATAAGTACTGCCTAGGCGTTTTGTTCTAAAAAATGAAAACCTGCTGAAAAATACAGAAAAGCGGGAATTGCCACTTTACATGTAAGGCCAATCGTGCTATTATTTATGAATCGAATATTGCAATTAAAGGATAGAGGCGCAGCCGACATCAGTAGCCCCGGTGGAAGAGGCCCGCAAGGCCGTTGCCGGTGTGAAAGGGAAAGCTGCCGAAGGTGAAGTTCTGCAAGCTTCGCCTGGGCAAACGGAGAACATCCGTTTGACTGTCGCATTTCGCGAAGAGCTATGGATTGATTGTTGTTCCTTGCCCTGCTGTGCTCAGGGTTGGGCACCCAATGCGCGGCCGATGCGAGATCATTCGGGCGCGTTTTTTCATGTTCTGCAGTTGCTGTAGGAGATACTACTTATATTTCAGGAG
>JAKSQI010000078.1 GCA_024404215.1 Oscillospiraceae bacterium | reverse complement strand
GACCGTCCCCCATCTCCACTTCCACATTTTAGCCGGCAAATCCATGGGCGAAGGTCTGGTATAAAGCCCACCCAAACAATCACACCCGCCTCTATTTTCCCCGGAGGCAGGCTTTTTCCCTTGTCCTTCTGCAGAAAACATTGACTTAGGGGTGATTTCAGTCTATAAAAAGGGTATACACTTTAGCAGGAGGGAATTGGGATGAAAAAACGAATTATGGCAATGCTCCTTGCTGCTGTGCTCTGCATGAGCTTAATGGCATGCGGGTCAAAGGTGGAGCCGCCCGCTGAGTCCGCTCAGCCCGCTGAAGCACCGGCTGCCCAGCCCGTGGAAGAAGCCCCGGCCAAGGAACTGCCTGCAGAAGAAGCAGAACCCGCAGAAGATAGCGCCCTTCCCCTGGAAGAGCCTGCAGAGGAGGCCGCGGAAGCAGAGACAAGTGAAGCACCGGAGGCCGACACAACCGAAGAGCCGAAGACTGACCTCAAGCTGGGCCAAGTATCCGGCAACAGCTACTATAACGAAACCTTTAAGCTGGCCTGCGAGTTGGACGAGGACTGGACTGTTGCAACGAGGGAACAAGTGGATGAGATTTTTGGCTATACCTATTCTGTGCTGTCAGACAACGATTTATCCGATTTACTGAGCCAGGGAAACAGTGTTGCCGATTTTTATGCTGAAAACATATATGGTGACACCTTGAATATCCAAATCAGCAAGCTTGGTGCTCTCTCTACGGTTCAGGCCATGCTGGTTTCAGATGAAACTCTGGTCCAGGAAACCCTGGCCTATATGGAAAGCTATGCAGACAGCCTGTACGCAGCGCTAAACCTGTCCCAGGGCAAGCTGGAGGCCGGCACGGTAGAATTTTTGGGGGAAGAAATGCCCTGTATCTGCCTCAGCGCCGTTATGGAAACAGAATCCGGCGATTATGATTTCTATGAGACCATTGTTCTCTATCAGTCCTTCAATTATTTGGCCACCATTACCGCCGGCGCCTATGAAATTGATACCACAGCGGATGCTTTGGCCTGCTTCAGCAGCAAATAAGGCATTTTCTACCCAGGCAGGGGCCCTTTGGGGTCCCTGTTTTTTCTTTTTCCGCAAAATAGAGGGGCGATTCCCTCCCCTTCCTGCCTGTATTCCTCGTCCAGCAATTGGTAGACTGTCTGCAAGAAGAAAAAGCCACCCGCTTATCGTAAAGGAGGATGAAGTATGGAGTGGAAAATCATTATCCCCGTTGCAGCAGCCGCTGTTGTATTGATTATCATTGCCCTGACCGGCTATGTGAAAGCACCTACGGACCGTGCTTTTATCATCTCCGGTTTCCGCAAAAAGCCCCGGGTGCTGATTGGCCGAGCCGGCGTAAAAATTCCTTTTCTGGAGAGAAAGGATGAGCTGATTCTCAAGCAAATCAGCATTGACATCAAAACCAACGGCTACATTCCCACCAAGGATTTCATCGGTGTAGACATTGATGCCGTAGCTAAAATTCGTGTTCTCACAGAGAATGACATTTCTGCCGAAAGGGGCATTACCGAAGAAATGGCCGGCGCTGCCATGAAAAACTTTCTGAACATGAAGGAAGAGCAGATTCGCCAGGCTCTGACGGATTCCCTGCAGGGCAACATGCGTGAAATCATCGGCACTCAGACCCTGAAGAACCTCTGCAACGACCGGAAGACCTTCGGTGATGAGGTACAGTCCAAGGCCCAGAAGGACATGAATGCCCTGGGTATTTGGATTGAATCCTGCAACATCCAGAAAATTGAGGACGAAAACAACCTGATTAATGCCCTTGGCCAGGACAACATGTCCCAGATTCAGAAGGATGCCTCCATTGCCAAGGCTCAGGCCGACCGTGACGTAGCTGTTGCCAAAGCAGAGGCCAGCAAGGCCGCCAACGACGCTGAGGTTGCCGCCCAGACGGAAATTGCCGCCAAGCAGAACGAGCTGGCCATCCGCAAGGCTGAACTGAAGAAGACCGCCGACATCAAGCAGGCAGAAGCCGATGCTGCCTACCGCATTCAGGAGCAGGAGCAGCGCCGCAGCATTGAAATCGCCAACACCAATGCCGATATCGGCAAGCAGGAGCGCGAGGTTGAGCTTAAGAAAAAGGAAGCTGAGGTCCGTGAACAGCAGCTGGCCGCCGAAGTCCGCAAGACGGCTGAGGCAGAACGCTATCGGGTACAGCAGAAATCCGACGCCGAGCTCTATCGTCGCCAGAAGGACGCAGAGGCCAAAAAGTATGAAGAGCAGCAGGCTGCTGAGATTCAGCGTATCAAGGCCGAAGCCAAAAAGTTTGAGGAGCAGCAGGCTGCCGAAGCTGCCAAGGCTCAGGCCGATGCCATGAAGTACCGGAAGGAGCAGGAGGCTGCCGGTATTGCCGCCGTAGGTGAAGCAGAAGCCAAGGCCATTCAGGCTAAAGGCCTTGCCGAAGCCGAAGCTCTGGAAAAAAAGGCCGAGGCCATGAAAAAGTACGGCCAGGCTGCCATCCTGGAAATGATTGTGAAAGCCCTGCCCGAGATTGCCGGTGCTGTTGCCAGACCCTTGGAGAGCATTGACAAGGTCACCATCATTGATGGGGGCGGAAGCGGAACAGGCGTAAACAGCATGGGCAGCTATGTGCCCTCGGTTATGGCCAAAACCTTTGAAAGTGTGAAAGAGGTCACCGGTGTTGACCTGACCGAAATCATGCGGGCAGAAACCTATGATGCCCGGGTAAACCGTAACGTAAGCATCACCGGCAGCGACGAGGTTCTTCCTGCCATTACAACCGAATAACCCATCTCTACCCCCGCTGCAAAAAAGCTGCAGCGGGGGATTTTTATGGGCACTCGGCCCCTCACGGGCGGACCTTTTGCGGAAAGCTTACGGGCCTCACTGCGCCTTCTGAATTCCATCTTTATCGTTGCATAATGTAAAAAATATGATAAAATGGTTTCAGTGATTTTGTACCTAATTATTCTTACAGGAGGTAGCAATACATGAAATCCATCCAAGTTGTCAAAGTCGGCAGCCTGCGTGATCCTAACCCCGAAACTCGCGGTCAGGTCAAGGTTGTTGACATCCCCGAGCAGGAACTGGGTCCCGAAGATGTTCGCATCAAGGTAGCTTACTGCGCCATCTGCGGTTCCGACCCCCATCTGGTAGAGAATATTTTCGGTTGGGAACCCCCTTACGGCATGGGCCATGAGCTGTCCGGCGTTATCACCGAGGTTGGCCCCAAGGCCACCAAGAAGGGCCTCAAGGTTGGTGACCGGGTTGCCGGCAATTTCCTGAAGTTCTGCGGCACCTGCTACTATTGCCAGAACGGCCAGCAGCAGTTCTGCACCCACGCCGATGAATCCAACAACCCCGGCTTCAGTGAGACCATCGTATGGCATGAGAGCCAGGTCTACAAGCTCCCCGATAACGTCAGCCTGAAGCAGGGCTGTCTGCTGGAGCCTCTGTCCATCGCCGTTCGTCTAATGGATAAAATTGACATGAAGATTGGCATGCGCGTAGCCATCTGCGGCGGCGGCCCCATTGGCCTGCTGGCCCTGCAGGCCATACACATGTACGGCGCTGCCTCTCTGACCCTGATTGAGCCCATTGCTGACCGCCGCGACCTGGCTATTAAGTTCGGCGCCGACAACGTCATTGACCCCATGAACGAGGATGTTGTTAAGCGTGGTCTGGAGCTCACCGACGGCCTGGGCTATGATGTAGTCATTGACTGCTCCGGCAACCGCGGTGCTGCTACTCCCCTGCCCCAGATTTGCGCCAAGGGCGGCAAGCTGATTTATGCTGCCATGTATCCCAACGACTGGGAGATGCCCTTGAACCTCTACAAGTACTGCTACTACAACGAGCTGACCATCACCGGTCTTTATGTTGCTCCCTATGCCTACCCCCGTGCTGCCCAGATGCTGCACCGCTTCCAGCTGGAAGACTTCACCACCAAGGTGTTTGAACTGGATGACGCCGTTGCCGCTTTTGATGCACAGGTTACCGGCAAATATCCCAAGATTCTCATCCGCTGCAACAAGATTGACGGCGAATAATTTATAAAAGGAGTGTACCATATGAGTCGCAAGACGATTGCCCCTATTGATATGGCCACCGTTCACCAGCTGGAAGAGGACTGCTATAAGGTCCGCAAAAAGCTGCTGACTCTGGTTTACAACATCGGCCTGGGCCATCTGGGCGGTGAGCTGTCCATGGTTGAGATGGCCGGTGCCCTCCATTACCGCTACCTGAACTTCAACGTTCTGGATCCCCACAACCCTGAGCGTGACCGCTTCATTCTCAGCAAGGGCCACTGCTCCGAAACCCTCTACTCCATCTTCTCCGAGCTGGGAGCTTACAGCCTGGAATACATGGTAGAGAACTTTGAGTGCCTGGACAAGTCCAAGTTTGGCATGCACACCAACCGCAAGTACTGCCCCCAGATTGAAGTATCCGCCGGCTCTCTGGGCCACGGTCTGCCCATTGCTGTAGGTATGGCTTTGGCAGGCAGAAAGCAGAAGGCCGACTGGAGCGTTACCGTTATGACCGGTGACGGCGAACTGGAGGAAGGCAGCAACTGGGAAGCCCTGATGTCTGCCGGTCACTACGAGCTGGGTAACCTGCGTTTGATTGTTGACCGCAACATGCTGCAGATGACCGGCCCCACCGCTACCGTTATGAACATTGATCCTCTGGACAAGAAGCTGGAAGCCTTCGGCTGGGATGTCCGAGTAATCAAGGACGGCAACGACATGCTGCAGGTCTGCCAGGCTTTGGATGCCCTGCCCACCCCCGACAGCCAGACCCGTCGCAAGCCCATCGCCATCATCAACTGCACCGAGAAGGGCCACGATGTTGACTTCATGGCCGGTAATGTAAAATGGCACGGCGGCGGCATCGCCAAGGCCCAGTATGAGGAAGCCATGGAATCCCTGGAAAAGAATTGGAAGGAGAGACAGAGCAAATGGCAGTAAATACCACTTTTGACTTTGACCAGATGCTGTCCAACGCCCGCGAAGCCTATGGTGAGGAGCTGCTTCGCATGGCCGATGACGGTCTGGATTTCGTATTCACCTATTCCGATAACGTAGCCCCCTCCTCCTCCGCCGGTAAGCTCATTGCCAAGTATCCTGAGCGCTGCTTCAACTTTGGCATTGCCGAGCCCGGTCAGGTTGGCGCTGCTGCCGGTCTGGCTCTGGCCGGTGAGGTCGTTTACAGCCAGGTTATGGGGCCTTTCCTGTCCCTGCGCTCCGCTGACCAGATTCACACAGATATTGCCTATAACGATGTTAACGTCCGTCTGATTGGCACCCATGCCGGTGTTACTGCCGGCGGCGGTCCCACCCACAACTGCATTGCTGACCTGGCCCTTTATCGTGCCATCCCCAACCTGACGGTTGTGGTTCCTGCCGATGCTGCCCAGTGCTGCCAGGCCATCCGCACGTGCCTGACCGTGGACGTCCCCATGGTCCTCCGTATTGACGGCGCCGTTGATCCCGCCGTTTATGCCGATAACGACTATGAATTCGAGTTCGGCAAGGCCATTGAGGTTCTGGAGGGCACCGATGTTACCATCATCTCCGCCGGTTCTCCTGTTTACTGGTCCATGATGGGTGCCAAGAAGCTGAAGGAAGAATACGGTATTTCCGCCCGTGTTATCGACATGCACACCATCAAGCCCCTGGATACCGAAATGATTCTGAAGTGCGCCCGTGAAACCGGCAACATCGTAACCGTTGAGGAGCACAGCATCAACGGCGGTCTGGGTTCCGCCGTGGCCGAATGCTTGATGGCAAACGGCTTCAGCGGCAAGTGCAAGCGCATCGGTATGCCCGATGAGTTCGCAGTTCTGGGTGAAACCGACGCCATTTATGCCTACTACGGCATGGATCCTGCCGGCATTGCCAAGACCACCGCTGAAATGCTGAAAAAATAAGGAGGGCCTTGAGCATGGACATGATTGAGAGCATCAACAGCTTTTCCATGGACCGTTTCAGTCTCAAGGGCAAGGTTGCCATTGTAACCGGTGCCAATCAAAACCTGGGCATGGGCTATGCCGTTGCCTTTGCTAAAGCCGGTGCCGACCTCTTTATTCCCCATTTTACTGAGGATGTTTCTGAGGTTAAGCGCCTGGTTGAGGCTGAGGGCCGCCGGGTGGCTTTCATCCGTGGCGACATGACCAAGCATGAGCACATCAAGGAAATCGTCGATGCCTGTATGGCTGAGTACGGCCGCATTGATATTTTGGTTAACAACTCCGGCACCAACTGCTTCCGTGATTTCATGGAATTCCCGGACAGCGAGTATAAGCGTGTAGTTGACCTGAACATGATGGCGGTTTACTATCTGGGCCATGAGGTTGCTAAAATCATGAAGGAGCAGGGCCACGGCAAGATTATTAACATTGGCTCCGCCCTCTCCTACACCGCTGACGCCATGTGCCCTGCCTATGTCACCGCCAAGCACGGTGTTATCGGCATCACCCGCAGCTTTGCCAACGAGCTGGGCAAGTACAACATTCAGTGCAATGCCATTTGCCCCGGCTTCCTGGCCACCAGCGTGAACAGCGATGTCAGCGATAATCCCGGGTATTATCAAAAGATTACCGACCGCATTCCCCAAGGCCGCTGGGGCAATCTGGACGACCTGATGGGTTGCATGGTATTCCTCGCATCCGAGGCTTCTAACTACCTAAACGGTGCCGATATCAAGATTGACGGCGGCTTCTCCTGCACCCTGTAAAATCAACAAATGGCATCGGCTTCGGCCGGTGCCATTTGATTCGTTTCTTCCTTTTAGCAGAAAACCTCTGCCCTTTGGGAAATTTCCTGCTTTATCTTTTTAATTCTGTGCTATAATAAGATTATCCTATTGCAAAGAGGTGTCATTTCATGAATCCACAGATTATTCTGCTCGTTGAAGATGATCCTTCCATCCGTGAAGGTGTACGCATTCTTCTTGGAGGAGAAGGCTATATGATTGGTGAAGCAGCCTCCGGTGAGGAAGCCTTGGACATGATGAACGATACCGTTGATTTGGTCATTCTGGATGTCATGCTGCCGGGCATGTCCGGCATACAGGTTTGTGAAAAGATTCGTGAAATGACAAACGTTCCGATTCTTTTTTTAACAGCAAAAAGCCAGGAAACCGACAAGGCCCTGGGCCTGCTGGCCGGCGGGGATGATTACCTAACCAAGCCCTTTTCTTTTGTAGAGCTGGTTGCCCGTGTAAAGGCCCTCCTGCGCCGTTATCAAATTTACCATGGCAAGGGCTCACAATCCCGCCAAAGCAACAGCAACAGCCTGACTTCCGGCCGCCGGCAGCTGCACACGGACCGCAATGCCGTTAAACAGGATGGCCTTTCTTTG
>JAKSQI010000077.1 GCA_024404215.1 Oscillospiraceae bacterium | reverse complement strand
AAGTGAAGAATTCTCATGATTTGCCCTCAATTTCAAAATCATTAGGGCTGTGGCCACAGCCCCGCTGAGAGTGTTTCTTACAGATGGTTTTCGTTGCGGGAGATGACGTCGTTCTGTAAATCCCTGCCCAGCTCAATGAAATAGGCTGAGTAGCCGGCGATGCGGACAACCAAATCCCGGTACTGCTCAGGGGTTGCCTGAGCGGCCCGAAGGGTGTCAGTGTCTACGACGTTGTACTGAACCTCCATGCCACCGTCCTCAAAGTAAGCCCGGGTCATGTCTCGCAGCTTGTCAATGCCGCCTTGATTGGACAGCACCGAGGGGTGCATGCGCATATTCAGGGCAATGCCGCCCATGTAGTGGTGGTGGTCAAAGCAGAGAGTGGACTGGAATACGGCAGTGGGGCCGTTCTTGTCACGGCTTTGGGCCGGAGACATGGCATCGGCGATGGGCTCGCCGGTTTTGCGTCCGTCGGGGGTGGCAAAGGTAATGTGGCCCTGCTGTACGTGGTCGGAAGCGCCGTAGAGGCCGCACTTGTAAACCTTGCTGCGGTTGGAGTGGAACTCCTGGCAGATGCGGTAGTAGAGGTCAACGCACCATTTCAGCTCCTGGTCGGCGTAGGGGTCGGCGTTGCCGTAGTGGGGTACCTCATTCAGAATCTGCTGGCGTAAGGGCTCGTAGCCCTCCCAGTTAGCCATCCAGGCGTCGTAAAGCTCTCGGGTGGTAATGAGCTTTTTATCAAAGCACATATACTTGATGGTAGACAGACTGTCGGCCAGAGTGGCCAGACCCGTGGCAGTGCCGCCATAGCTGTTATACTTGGCACCGCCGTTGACCACGTCCCGGCCGGACTCCATGCAGCCCTCCATGGAGATGGAGATGATGGACTGATGGGCTGTCTGAGAGGAAATGTATTCGGCATAGTTGTTGGTGGAAATGAACATGCCCATGACATGGCGGCCCATCTTTTCCACGGCCTCACGAACCTGCTCAATGGAGGTCATATTGTAGAGGTAATCGGTAGTGACGCTGGCCTGCTCCCCGTTGAAGGGGTTGATGCCGTTGTTGATGGCCATGTTGAAGATGCTGCCCCACCAAACGCTGGCGTGAGGGGGATGCATGCCGTTGGGGGCGGGATAGTCGGTGCCGCAGCCAACAATTTCCTGACAGCCGATAATGCCGTAGTCACGGGCATCCTTAAGCTCAAAGCCAACCTCCTGCATAAGGGCGGGAATGATGACCTCGTCATTCTGGTAAAGGGGCAAACCGCCTACCAGCTTGCTGGTGGCCAAAGCGCAGTCCCAAAGCTTGTCGGGGCTGTTTTTGTTAAAGCGGAGAGAAATGGTGGGGTCGTGGAGTTTGAGACGGCCCACGGTTTCCAGCACCATGTAGGTGACGGGGTTGGTGGCATCCTCACCGGTTTCCGGGTCAACACCGCCCAAGGTGGTGTGCTGATAGGTGTTGCCGATGCCGGTGGTGCTGGCCAGCATACCGGGCAGGGCACCGTAGTAACAGTTGGCTTTTAAGAAGAAAGAGTCAATAATTTCCTGAGCAAAGTCCATGGTGATGCTGCCGTTAGCCAGCTCCTTTTCCAGGAAGGGCCAAACATACTGGTCAAAGCGGCCAAGCGCCGGGGAAGGGAACATGCACTCAATTTGCAGCATGACCTGATACATCATGATGGCCTGAACGGCCTGCCAGAAGGTTTCGGCGGGCTTTTCGGAAATATGCTCCAGATTGGCGGCCATGGTGGTCAGCTCGGCCTTGCGGGCCGGGTTAGTACAGGCAGCAGCCTTTTCTGCCACGCAGGCGGCGTAGCGTTTAACCAGAGTCATGGCGCCCTCGCAGGTGATGACGGCGGACTTGTAGAACAGATACTTGTCCACATCCTCGCCCATGGTGAAGCCAGAGTGCTCATCCAGCCAGGCTTGAGCCTGATCCCGGATGGCTTTGTAGCCTTGGGTAATAATCTTCTTGTATCCGGCAATCAAGTGGCCGGCAGGCAGGTTCACGAGCCCCATGCCGCCATCCACATAACTGGAAACGTTCAAACGCTTTAACTCGGCATGGTGATCCGGCTGCCAGGCATCCGCCATGGTGCCTACAGTACGGCCCTGCCAGAATTCATAGCAACGGCTGATGGTATCCACGTCTTCGGGGCTGATGCTGTGGAGCACATCTTCTGTGGCCGGGTTGTGATAGAGGCCGTCTTCCTCCAGTGTCCATTCTCCGGCGGCAATGGGACCCAGCATCCAGGGAGCACCGGCCCCCCATTCGGGGTATTGGGGGCTGGAAAAATAATGGGGGCCTTTTCCACCTACAATCAACTCATCATCATCGCAGAAGACGGTCATCTTCTCACACAGGTCACGAAAGGCCATGGGACGCTTGATGATAGGGGGCATGTTGTCGTACTTGCGGTAAGCTTCCGTGATAATCTGCATACGCTCCGCATCAATGCGAAGCACGCGGTTACGTATTTTTTCACGCAGGCGAGAGACTCGTTCGGTTACAGGGCTGAATTCGTACATGCGGAATCCTCCTTGTGATATCTCAATTTTGACGGTTCTATTGTACTACTCTCAAGCCTACTGTGTAAAGTGAGAGGAAGGTTTTACTGTTTTGATGATAGGGTGAACTGCAGGTTCACTTACCCTAAATCGGATACAGGGATATACTAGGTTCAAACGAATATCATTATTGTGTGATTCTGCTTCCGGCAAAGGTTGCTGGCTCAGGCTCTGCGGCTGATGTCGGGGCGGAAAAAGGAACCGGACAGTCAGCTGGCCTTGCACCCTCCGCTAAATTGGCCGAATAATAAATAAGAGCAGCAGGCTGCAGCCTGCTGCTCGCTGAATCGAAGGATGTTGTGGGCGACGGGGACCAGAATTTCTTCCATGGGGACGCCGAACAATACGCACAGGGCGTAAAGGTTGTCCACCGAAGGGAGGGTCTGGCCGCTTTGCCATTTGTAGATGGCTCGGGGTTCTTCAAAGCCAAAATAGGTTTGAAGCTCCTTGATGGTATAGCCCCGCTCCTGCCGCAGACGTCGGATGTTGCTTCCCGTAGCGGCAACATCAATGACAGGAAAAACAGGTTGGCTCATGAACATTACCTCCTTCCATGAGTCTCAAAGAATATACATGATAACGAACAATTAGTGGAGCATACTACCATAAATGAGCATGGAATGCAAGAAAAAATGTAAAAGGAGAGTAGAAATGAAGATGGTTCCTTTGGAAAAGCAGAGCAAAGCCGCCCGCCGCAAGTATTACAGCAATCAAAGAGGCAGCTGGAACGGGGTTAACCCGGTTACACGGGTGGAGGTCAATCGCAAGGCCTATAATCGCAAACGGGATCGTAAGGTTATCCCGGAATAGGCTGCAGCCCGTCTGCCTGCTTCTCTTGTAGAATGTAACATGTTAACGAGTTGGAGGGGATAGAAAATGGGATAGTATTGCCCTTGTTCCGAAACTGGATGCCGCGTTATAATACCTGCATTCACAAGGAAAGAAACAGTATAGAGCAACGGCGCTCCGTGCAGAAGCACATAGCGCCGCTGCTCTTTTCTTTTTCGGGAAGGAGATTATTATGGCAGATGAAAAAGATATCTTTTTGGAACTGCGGCACATCAGCAAGCAATTTGGCAGCTTTACGGCCTTGGAGGATATCAATCTAAAAATTAAAAAGGGTGAGTTTGTCTGCCTTCTGGGCCCCTCCGGATGCGGCAAAACGACCCTGCTTCGCATTATTGCCGGCCTGGAAAAACCGAATCAGGGGCAGGTAATGATTCAGGGTAAGGATGCAACGGCACTTCCGCCCGGCAAAAGAAATTTTGGTATTGTTTTTCAGTCCTACGCCCTTTTTCCCAATATGACGGTTCGGCAGAATATTGCCTTCGGTCTGAAAAAGTATCATCTGAGCAGGGAAGAGGAAAACAAAAAAATAGAAACTATTCTGGATCAAGTGAACCTGATTTCACAGATTGACAAATATCCCATGCAACTATCGGGTGGACAGCAACAGCGTATCGCCTTGGCTAGAGCGCTTGTCGTATCGCCGGACTTCCTTCTGCTGGATGAACCTTTATCCGCTCTGGATGCTAAAGTTCGACAGAAGGTACGAAAGGAAATTCGTTCACTTCAGCAACGACTGGGCATTACCACCATCATGGTAACCCATGATCAGGAAGAGGCCCTTACCATGGCGGACACCATTGTAGTCATGAATAACGCCTGTGTCATGCAGTCCGGAAGTCCGGTAGAGGTTTACAATCATCCCCAAAATCCCTTTGTCGCTGATTTTATTGGCTCTATCAATTTCTTCCGCAATGACCTGCTGGCTTCTGCTAACCTTACAAGCGACCGGGAGCTGGTTGAGGGATTGTCCCTGAATTCCATGAGCCTTAAGGCCTGCCGACCGGAAAATGTGGAAATCGTGGAACCCCGCTCCCTAAATTCCTTTAATGCGGTCATTCACGATGTAGAGTTTCATGGCTATGGCTACCGCCTCCTCCTGGAACTGAGCGGAGACAATACTCCGGTAAACAGTGACTATCTCTCCTTCGATGTATCTTCTGAGGACTTCTTCCGCATGGGGCTGGAAAAAGGAAAGCCCATTGCCATTCGGTTTAAGCGAGGGTGTATCTGTTATTTCAACAGCGAAGAAGACACTTTGGCCGGGGCTTGACTGACGGCCTGAGGGTAAACCCCAACGTTAAGGACTGGTTTTATGAACACGACGAAAACGAAAAAAACACATAATCCTGCAATGATTGTGCAAAGAGTGCTGATGCTCATCATGCTGGGCTGGTTTGTGGTTTTCCTTATCCTGCCTATGCTGACCATGTTTGGGCAGATTTTTACCGATGATTTTGGTCACTGGGTAGGACTGAAAAACTTTGCCGAGTATTTTTCAAATCCGTTGCTCTTTTCTTCCATTGGGCATTCTTTGCAGATTTCCTTGGTAACAGCTACCTGCGCTACCCTGATAGGTTTGTTTTATGCGTATGGCATTACCAGAACCAATATTCGGTTTAAGAGGGCTTTCCGTTATCTTGCTCTCCTTCCCATATTCATTCCCACCATGGTTCACGGCATGGCTCTTATTTATCTCTTCGGCAGAACTGGTTTGGTAACCACTCGTCTGGGGCTGGATATCGGCCTTTACGGACGGACGGGCATTATTCTAGCCTTGATTGTCTATTGTCTGCCTCAGTCCTACATGGTTCTGTCCGTAGCCTTGGACAGCGCTGACAACCGCCTGTATGAGGCAGCAGAGGTTATGGGGGCTTCCCCTGTGAGAACCTTTTTCCGGGTTACGCTTCCCTCTATTCGGTATGGCTTGATTAATTCCTTTATTGCTTGTTTTACCATGAGCTTTACGGATTTTGGAGCGCCGGAGGTCGTAGGCGGAAACTTTAATGTTTTGGCAACGGATATCTATCGTGAAGTAGTAGGACAGCAGAAAATGTCCATGGGTGCCGTGGTTGGCGTGATTCTTACTATTCCGGCCTTGGTTTCCTTCATTTTGGATTTGGCGATGAAAAAGAAAAACGAGCGCAACGAGCTGTCCTCCAAGGCCACGGCCTTCGTTCCCAAAAAGTCCCGGGCCAGAGATGCCTTTTATCAAATTTTCTGCGGTGCTCAGGTACTTTGTTTTATTCTTCTGATTCTTACCGTGGCTTTCTCGGCCTTTGCCAAACGATGGCCCTACGACTTGTCTCTGACACTGAATCATTTCAATTTTGGCGCGGCCCTTCATGGAACCGGCGTGATTAGTTTTGTAAACAGTTTTAAGCTGTCACTGGGAACGGCAGCCATCGGAACCGTGCTGGTATTCAGCTTTGCCTATCTGATTGAAAAGGGAAAGACAATGCGAGGTCTGGCGGGGACCTGCCGATTCCTGTCTACCATGCCTATGGCGTTGCCCGGTCTGGTTCTTGGCCTGGGATACATCATGTTTTTTAACAAGCCCTGGCTGGCCATACCCTTTTTAGGCATTGAGGTTGCCAATCCCTTTTCGGGCATGTATCGCACCTTTTCCATCATGATTTTGTGTACGGTTATTCATCTGTTTTCCGTGACCTTTGTCACAGCCTCAACAGCTTTGAAAAAGCTGGACCGGGAATATGAAAATGTGGCAGAATCCCTGGGCATGCCTTTTTGGGAGGTCTTTTTTAAGGTATCTCTCCCCATGTCTGTTTCAGCTTTGCTGGAAATCTTTATTTACTTCTTTGTGAATGCCATGGTTACGGTTTCTGCGGTTGTTTTTCTTTATACTGCTGCCAACAAACCGGCATCCATTGCCATCCTGAATATGGATGATAATGGCGACTATGCCGCCGCTGCTGCTATGTCAATTCTTATCTTTATCATAAATGTTGGAGTTCGCACTGTTTACGAGTTCGTAAATGTCCTTGTCCGGAAAAGGCTGAACCGTTGGAGGGGAACTGAGACATAAGTGGTAATCATGGAATTATAAGTGTTAAAGAAAGAAGGAGTTAAACATGAAAAAAAGAAAGATTCTTGCTCTGTGCCTTGTATTGGTCCTTTGCTTGACTGCTATGACCGGGTGCGGCGCTGTAAGAACTACCGGCGAGTCGGGGACAGCAGACACCTCTCCGGCAACAGAAACGACCTCTGATGGTGCAGGTACTGAGCCGGCTGAGGAGACAAGCACAGGCATTGAGAAGGCAACGACTGGTTCTCTGACGGTTTACACCGCTTTTGAGGATGATCAGATTGACAAGTATCTGGCAAGCTTCTATGAGCAGTATCCCGACATTGAACTGGAGGTTATCCGTGAGTCAACCGGTACTCTGATTGCCAAGGTTATTGCTGAAAAGGATAATCCCGTCGCTGATGTCATCTGGGGTACTTCAGCTTCCGTACTTCTGCAGCTGGAGCCCTACGGCCTAATTAAGGGCTATAGCCCTGACGGCATTGAAGCCCTGGATTCCAAATTCTGTGACAGTGAGAATGAGGAAGCACTTTGGACCGGCTGTGATGTGTACGAAACAGCCTTCTGCGTTAATACCGAGCTTTGTGAAGAAGCAGGTGTACCGATTCCCGACTCTTTTGAAGATTTACTGAATCCCTGCTATCAGGGGATGATTATCATGCCGGATCCCACTTCCTCCGGTACCGGAATGCTGACTGTCAACGGCATCCTGCAGATTATGGGCGAAGAGGCCGGCTGGGACTATCTCAACAAGCTGAATGAAAACATTGCCTACTATACAACCTCAGGCTCAAAGCCTGCCAAGATGGCAGCGGCCGGTGAGTGCGCCATCGGAATTTCCTTCGGCTATCGGTGCGCAACTCTGTTGGCGGATGGTAACCCGGTAGAGGTTGTATTTCCCACTGAGGGCTGCGGCTGGGATGTTGAAGCTAACTGTCTTATCAACAAAGAAGAAATCAATCCAGCA
>JAKSQI010000076.1 GCA_024404215.1 Oscillospiraceae bacterium | reverse complement strand
TCGCTGCAGAAGCAATGATAGCCCTGACAGCGGGAGCAGAATCGGAATTCCAGCTGAGGATAATCGGTATCGGTTCGCCCGCAGACGGCGCACTTGCGACGATAGTTTTCCTTGGTTTTGGCCTGCTGACGCTGATACTGACGGGCAGCCTGTTTGAAAGGAATCGTATTGGTTTGAGCTCTTTTGAAGTTAAGAACCCGCTCAATTTCCGGCCAGCAAAAGAAGATGTAGTTAAGAACAGCGGCCAGGGGAAGCAAAAGCACATACCAATAACCGGAGAGGCCTGCCAGAATGGCCGGGGCAAAGATGACGACAGCATCAAAAATGGCTAACCATTTTACCTTTATGGGAATGATGAAAATCAGAAGCATGCGCTGCTCCGGGTAGAGTGTGGCAAAGGCAAAGAACATAGACATGTTCAGGTAGTAAGGGGTAAAGCTTCCGTAATAGGGGTTGCCGGTGATAAAATAAATCAGGAAACCGAAGACCACGGAGAAGAGAACCCCGAGAAAGTAGAAGCAAGTGAATCGGCCGGAGCCCCAGGTGCCTTCCAAAGTACCGGCGAGGAAATAATAAAAGTAAAGCTCAACGAATACCCAAAAGCGTGACGATTGGGGAATCAGAAGCCAGGACAGCAGGCGCCAAACCTGACCGCGCAGGATTAAATCCGGCCGGAAGACCAAATAGCTAAAGAAGGTGCCGGTGCGATCCATCATGGAGATGACATAGCAGGCGGCCATGCCGACAATGATGATGAGCATAAGCCGGGGAATGCCAAAGTTTGGGTGCTTATAACAGAATTTTTCTATTCGTTTACGAATATAATGCAAGGAAATTCCTCCGATACACAGGTTTGCTTTATTATACCATAAGCAAAGCCTGAGAGGCAGATTTTTTACAGAAAATTCTTTTATAAAAAACCCTTGCCTTTTGTGCCGTACCGTGATATAATTCCATAGGTTTGTAGGCAGAGCCTGCAGATACTATATTGGAATGGTCCTCTGTTGCCAAGCTGCATTACGAACATTCGTCAGGAAAGAAGGATTAATCATGGATCTCGTACAGGTACTCAGTGAACAGTACATGAAGCCCGAGCTTCCCGAGATGAACGTAGGCGACACCGTTCGTGTTACCGTTCGTGTAAAGGAAGGCAACCGTGAGAGAAACCAGGCTTTTGAAGGCGTTATCATTGCCAAGAAGCATGGCGGTATCAACGAAAGCATTACCGTTCGCCGCATTTCTTACAATGTTGGCTGCGAGAAGGTTTTCCCCGTCCATTCTCCCACCATCGTGTCTGTTGAAACCGTTCGCCGCGGTAAGGTTAGAAGAGCCAAGCTCTACTACCTCAGAGGCAGAGTCGGTAAGAAGGCAAAGGTTAAAGAGCGCATCTGATAACCATGAAAGGCATCCGGAATTCGGATGCCTTTTTTCTTTTTCCTCAGGGCTTAATTTACGACGGGGTCTTTTCTTTTTCGGGGAAAGTGTGTATAATAAAGTATTCATTTTTCAAGAGGCGTAAACACCATGACAGACAGAACCGTGGAAAGCTCGGAGACTGAGCTGATTTCGCAGGAGTCGGAGGGGAAGAAGCCCTCCCGGGAGAGAAAACCGGAGGATGACTCCATCGGCATTTTTGATATTGTTCAAAGCATCGTAACAGCCGTTTTTTTCGGCATTATGATATTTATTTTCATATTCCATATTACCAGCGTGGACGGAAACAGCATGTATGAGACCCTGCACCACAGCGACAAGCTTTTTACCTCCAACCTCTTCTATACGCCCAAGCAGGGGGATATCATCATTCTGCGGACGGAGGTTTATGGGGAGCCCTTGGTTAAGCGTGTAATTGCAACCGCCGGACAAACGCTGGACATTGACTTTGACAGCGGCCGTGTGTATGTTGACGGAGAGGTACTGGATGAGCCGTACATTTATGAGCCTACTCATCTGCGCAATGGCTTTACCGGACCTGTTACCGTGCCGGAGGGGATGCTCTTCTGCATGGGGGATAACCGAAACAACAGCAATGACAGCCGGCTGCCTGCCATTGGCTTTATTGACTGCCGAGCAGTTTTGGGCAAGGTGTACTTGATCCTGATACCCGGCAAGGACGTGGAAGGCAAACGTGACTGGAGTCGCTTTGGCTCGGTTTATTAAGTGAGGATTCTATGAAGGAAGAAATTAACATTCAATGGTTTCCGGGCCACATGACAAAGGCCCGGCGCATGATGGCTGAAAATGTAAAATATGTTGATGCTGTATGCGAAATCATGGATGCCCGCATCCCTATCTCCAGCCGAAATCCGGATTTGGATGATATCTGCGGCAATAAGCCCAGATTGGTTATCATGAATCGGGTGGACCAGGCAGACGATGCTGTAACCAAGCAATGGGCGGCTTATTTTAAAGCCCAGGGCATGGCAGTGCTGGAAACTGACTGCAAATCCGGTAAGGGCGTTCAGTCCTTTACCAAGGCGGTAAGAGCCCTGCTGGCTGATAAGCTGCAGAGCTATGCGGAAAAGGGCCAGACCGGCCGACAGATTCGGGTTATGATTGTAGGTATTCCCAATGTAGGAAAGTCCAGCTTTATTAATCGCATTGCCAAGCGGAAGGCGGCCCACACCTCCGACCGCCCGGGTGTTACCCGAGGCAAGCAGTGGATTAACATTGACAAGGGCCTGGAGCTGCTGGACACTCCCGGCATTCTCTGGCCTAAGTTTGACAGTCAGCAGGTGGGGGAGAACCTGGCCTTTACCGGAGCGGTTAAGGATGATATCCTTGACCGGGAGGCTTTGGCAGGCAATTTGATGCTGCTGCTGAGAGACCGTTATCCCGGTGCTTTGGAGGCCCGCTATAAATTTACCCCGGACCCGGAAAGCAACGGCTACGAGCTGCTGGAAATGGCGGGGCGGAAACGAGGCTTTCTCATGAGCGGGGGAGAAGTGAATCTGGAACGCATGGCCGCCGTTTTGTTGGATGAATTCCGCGGCGGCAAGCTAGGGCGCTTGACTCTGGAAAGCCCGCCTATCGAGGAAGAAAGCCCTGAGCAAGCAAAGGAAGCCTATGAAGGAGACCTTTGATTTATACGCCATAGAGCGTGAGCTACGACAGGAAGGGTATTCTTACGTGGTGGGCGTTGATGAAGCTGGACGGGGCCCTTTGGCCGGTCCGGTTTTTGCAGCGGCAGTAGTCCTGCCCGAGGAGACAAATCTGCCCGGACTGAACGATTCCAAGAAGCTTACGGCCAAAAAAAGAGATTGGCTGTACGACGCCATCCGGGAACAGGCGTTAGCCTACGGCATAGCCCATGCGGATGAAAAAACCATTGATGAGATAAACATCCTAAATGCTGTATATCAGGCCATGAACGAAGCTGCGTCCCAAATTCCCCTAAGCCCCCGTCTGCTGTTGATTGACGGTAACCGCAACAAAGGCATAGTGGGGGAAAGCCGCTGCGTTATCAAGGGTGATGCCAAGTGTGCCTGCATAGCTGCAGCTTCCATTCTTGCCAAGGTCAGCCGTGACCGTTATATGGAGAAGCTGGCTGAGAGCTACCCTCAATATGGATTTGAACGGCATAAGGGCTACGGCACGGCCCTGCATTATGAAAAGCTAAGGGAATTCGGACCGGCCCCCATACACAGGCTGAGTTTTTTAAAAAACCTTAAGGATAAGCATTAAAATAGTGGCCCTGCTATCAGCGGCCGTGGATAAAAAGGAGATTAGAATATGAATTTTCACAGCACCAGAGACAAAAGCAAAACCCTATCAGCTGCCCAGGCCATTGCCAAGGGTCTGTCCGAGGACGGCGGCCTGTTTGTTCCTGACAGCTTTCCCAAGCTGAGCCAGGACGATTTTAAGGTATTGCTGACCATGGATTATAAAGCCCGGGCCGTTGATATCATGGGCCGTTATCTGGCTGACTTTACAGCTGAGGAGCTGACCGGCTTTGCTGCTAACGCCTATGGTAAGCAGTTTGACACCGAATGTGCTGCCCCTGTGCGCACCGTAAACGACGGCACCCATTATCTGGAGCTGTGGCACGGCCCTACCTCTGCCTTTAAGGACATGGCTCTGCAGATGCTGCCTTACCTGCTGACCACCTCTATCAAAAAGACCGGCGAAACCAAGAAGGTTTGCATTTTGACTGCTACCTCCGGCGATACCGGTAAGGCTGCCTTGGAAGGCTTCTGTGATGTTCCTGACTGTAAAATCATGGTCTTCTATCCCAAGGATGGTGTATCCCAGATTCAGGAGCTCCAGATGACCAGTCAGGAGGGCAGCAATGTCAGCGTAGCCTCTGTATACGGCAACTTTGACGATGCCCAGACCGGCGTTAAGAAGATTTTCTCCGACCCGGACTTCCGTGCCGAGCTGGCTGACAAGGGTTGGTTCCTGTCTTCTGCTAACTCCATTAACTTCGGCCGCCTGCTGCCTCAGGTTGTGTATTATATTTCTGCCTACTGTGACCTGGTAAATGCCGGCAGCATTGCCTTTGGCGATGCCATTAACTTCTGTGTTCCTACCGGTAATTTTGGCAACATTCTGGCCGGTTATTATGCCAAGCAGATGGGACTGCCGGTTCACAAGCTGATTTGTGCATCCAATGCCAACGATGTTCTCACCGAGTTTATTGAGACCGGCGTTTACAATCGCAAGCGTCCCTTCTTTACTACGGTATCTCCTTCCATGGATATTCTTGTTTCCAGCAATCTGGAAAGACTGCTGTATCATTTGACCGGCGGCGATGACGCTTATGTCCGCAGCTGCATGGAAGCCTTGGAGCGGGATGGCTGCTACAAGGTCAGCGACGAGCTGCTTAAGGTTCTGCATGAGACCTTTGCCTGTGGCTGCTGCGACGAGGATGCTACCAAGGCCAAAATTGCTGACATGTTCGGCGAGAACCACTATTTGATTGACACCCACACTGCCGTTGCCGGACACGTATTGGATGTATACCGTAAGGCCACCGGAGACGAGCGGACGGCTGTTGTTGTATCCACTGCCAGCCCCTATAAGTTCTGCGGCGCTGTTTTGGCAGCCATTGGCGGTACCGTTGACTGTGACGGCATTGCCCTGCTGGACCGCCTGAACGAAAAGTCCGGCGCACCTGTACCCAAGCCGCTGGCCTCCCTGAAGGGTAAGAACCCCCGTTTCAACCAGACCTTTGAAAAGGAAGCCATGACTCAGGTTGTTCGTGACTTTATTTAAACAAGCATCGGAGGTGTGCTGTGGCGCTGTATGCAATCGGTGACCTGCACTTATCCACAGGCACCAATAAACCAATGGATGTGTTCGGCGGACGCTGGCAGAATTATCGGGAAAAGCTTGCAGATGGCCTTGCAGTGCTTAAGGAAGGGGACACCCTGGTGCTATGTGGTGACACCTCTTGGGGTATGACCCTGGAAGAAGCCCTGCCCGACTTTGAATACCTGCAGTCCCTGCCCGGACGAAAGCTGATTCTAAAGGGCAACCACGACTATTGGTGGAGCACTGCCAATAAGATACACAGCTTTTTTCAGACCCATAATTTGACCAGTCTGGATATTCTTCATAACAATGCGTTTTTTTACGGGGACATTGCCATCTGCGGCAGCCGGGGCTGGTTTTATGAAGAAGCTGTTCATGGCGGTGAGCATGATAAGAAAATCATGAACCGGGAGGTTCAGCGTGTGGTGACATCCCTAAAGGCCGGAGAGGGAAAAGCGGTGAAAAAGGTTTTTCTCCATTATCCGCCTCTGTTTAATCAGTTTGTTTGCCGGGACCTGATTCAGGTGCTGAAGGACTTTGGCGTGGAGGATTGCTATTACGGCCATCTTCACGGGGAAGGTCATAAATATGCCATTACCGGAGAGGTTGACGGGATACACTATCACATGCTTTCAGCCGACTTTGTCAATTTCCGGCCTCTCTGCCTGACCACGGAGCCGGACCCCGGGAGCCGGTAAAAAATAGTTGCAATTTCAAGAACCATCTGTTATCATATATTCTGCGCATTTGTGAGTAAGTAATTTTCTTTAAATATGGGAGGATTCGTTGTGAATTTAGTTAGCTGCGAGAAAAAGGAAAAAAGCACCTGCAGCGTTGTGGTGGAAGCCACTGCTGCCGAATTTGATACCGCCTGCAATCAGGCTTATCAGAAGATGAAGAGCCGCATTGCCGTACCCGGCTTCCGCAAGGGCAAGGCTCCTCGCAAGATTGTTGAGAACATGTATGGTTCCGGCGTTTTCTATGAAGATGCTCTGGAAATCATGCTGCCCGGCGTTATTGCTTTCGGCAACACCGAGAATAAGCTGAAGACTGTTGGTCAGCCCTCCATTGATGATGTTAAGGTTAACGATGACAAGAGCGTTACCATTACCTATACCATTGCTCTGTATCCCGAGGTTACTGTAGGCGAGTACAAGGGCATCCATGCCGAGAAGCCCGCTGTTGAGGTTACCGAGATTGACATCGACGGCGAGATTGAGAAGGAGCGTTACAAGAACGCCCGCATGGAAACCATCACCAACCGTCCTGTTATCAACGGCGATACCGTTAACCTGGATTACTGCGGCACTCTGGACGGCGTCGCCTTTGAAGGCGGCACCGCAGAGAACTATGAGCTGAAGATTGGTTCCGGCAGCTTTATCCCCGGCTTTGAGGAGAAGATGCAGGGCATGATGACCGGTGATGAGAGAGACCTTGAGCTGACCTTCCCCACTGAATATCACAGCGAAGAGCTGGCCGGCAAGGACGTTATCTTCCATGTTAAGGTTAATGAAATCAAGGCTCAGGTTATGCCTGAGGTTGACGATGAATTCGTTAAGGATGTTTCTGAGTTCGACACGGTTGCAGAGTATCGCGAGAGCCTGAAGAAGGATTTGACCGCTCAGAAGGAAGCCTCTGCTCAGACCACCTTTGAATCCAATGTCATGGAAAAGCTGATTGAGACCGTTGAGGGCGAAATTCCCGACGCTTATGTGGATCAGTTCATTGACAACCAGGTTACCAACATGAGCCAGAGCCTAAGCCAGTACGGCATGACTGTTGAGCAGTACTGCCAGATGATGGGCACCACTCTGGATGCTTTCCGTGAGAACATGCGTCCCAATGCCGAGAAGAGCGCCAAGAGCACTCTGGCCCTGGAGAAGACTGTGGAAGCCGAAAACTTCGAGATTTCCGATGAGGAGCTGGACGAGGGCTACCAGGATCTGGCCTCTGCCTATGGCATGGGGGTTGAAGATGGCAAGAAGGCTCTTGCTGCTGACACGGTTAAGGAAGACCGCAAGATGGCTAAGGCCAGCCGTCTGGTTATTGAGAATGCAGTTGCTGAAGCACCTGCTGCTGCCGAGGAAGCTGCTGCTGAATAAGCGTTAATCCCATAGCGGACAACTTACCCCGCTGTTTTTGGATAGGTAAAGGCATGCCGGGTTACCCTCGGTGTGCCTTTTCTCGTTGAAGAAAGGA
>JAKSQI010000075.1 GCA_024404215.1 Oscillospiraceae bacterium | reverse complement strand
CCGATTACATAACTGCCAGCAGCTTCCACCTTCCCATTGCTGACCACAGCGCCGATTTAATTCTTTCCTTATTCGCCCCGGCGCCGGCCGAAGAATTCCGGCGTATTTTGGCCTCCGGCGGGCACGTTCTCCAGGTTGTTCCCGGTGCTGAGCATCTATGGGAGCTCAAGCAGGCCGTATACGACAAGCCCTATGCCAATCGAGAGGAAAAGCATCTTCTGGAGGGTTTTCTCCTGCAGGAAAGGCGCAGGCTTGCCGCCCGGGCCCAGTGGAATAGCCCCGAGCTGATTCAGGCCCTTTTTGCCATGACGCCCTATTCCCACCACACTCCTGCCCAAGGGCTGGAGCGGCTTCGCCGCTTAAAGGAGCTTAATGTCACGATTTCGTTCCTTCTGATGATATACCGGGCTGCAAATTAACTTGATTCCTGCCCCCAGTCTGCTATAATAAAAAAGGTTTTTGTGAATTCGAGGAGGTTATTCCATGCTTCTTGCTATTGATATCGGTAACTCCAATATTGTAATCGGTTGCCTCAATGACAAGCTTGAGACCGTTGATACCTTTCGTATGGTTTCCGACCTTAAGAAAACGGAACATGAGTTTGCCGCACAGATGCATGCCATTCTGGAATATAACAATGTAGACTGCCGGGGTTTTGAAGGAGCTATCATCTGCTCCGTTGTTCCCCCTTTGACGGATATTTTCCGCTCCGCCGTGGAAAAGGTCACCGGTCTCAAGCCTCTGGTGCTTGGCTCCGGTACAAAAACCGGCTTAAACATTATGATAGAGAATCCTGCCTCTCTGGGCAGTGACCTAGTTGCTGACAGTGTTGCCGCCATGGCTGATTACCCCCTGCCGGTAATCGTTTTTGACATGGGTACGGCTACCACCATTACCGTGGTAGATAAAAAAGGCAATTACATCGGAGGGGCCATTTTGGCCGGTGTTGGTATCTCTATCAACGCCCTGTCCAATGGGACCAGCATGCTGCAGCGGGTTCCTCTGGAAGCTCCGAAAAAGGTGATAAACACCATGACCATTGAAAGCATGCAGAGCGGGGCCATTTTTGGTGCAGCCTCCATGATGGATGGCATGATTGACCGTTTTGAAGAGGAACTGGGCGAAACCTGCAGCCTGGTCGCAACCGGCGGCATTGCCGGCAAAATTGTCCCCTATTGCAAGCACGACATCGTCTATGACGAAAACCTTCTGCTACGGGGTCTGGGCATGATTTACCGTAAAAACCGCAAAAAATAGAAATTCGGCAGCACCTGCCACGGGCTTAGGCTTCCGGGTGCTGCCGAATTGTTGTTATCACAGGAAAGGAGTTTACCTATGTCTGACAAGAAAATTCTTCCGGAACGAAGCGACATTGCCGACCAGGATTGTTGGGCCATCCATGACCTTTATCCTTCGGATGAAGCCTGGCAGGAAGAGCTGGCACTTTTAAAAACCAAAACAGCGGAAGCGGCTGCCTTCCAGGGCCGCCTGACGGAATCCGCAGATACCCTACTGGCCTATCTGGATTTAACGGAAGAGCTCGCTCTGTTGATAGAAAACCTCATCAATTACGCCCAGCGGCAGTCGGATGTGGATTCCCGTGTTGCCAAATACCAGGCCATGGTGGGAGAAATCATGTCTGCCTATGTGGCCTGTCGGTCTGCCACGGCTTTTGAGAACCCGGAACTGCTGGCCATGGACGAAAGCCGAATGGACTCTTTCTACAAAGCCAACCCGGGCCTTGAAAAGTACCGCCGTTATTTGAACACCACCTTCCGCTTCCGCCCTCATACCTTATCTCAGCAGGAGGAAGCGCTACTGGCTGCCGCCGGGGAACTAAGCCAGAGTCCGGACACTATATTCGGCATGTTCAACGACGCCGACCTGACCTTCCCCGATGCTGTGGACAGCAACGGAAAATCCCATACGTTGACTTCCGGCAGCTATATAGCCCTTCTGCAAAGTCCGGACCGCTGCCTCCGTCGGTCCGCCTTTGAAAATCTCTACCACAGCTATGGCGCCTTTGGCAACACCTTGGCCGCCGTACAGCAGGCCGAGGTCAAGCAGCGCCGTTTCTTTGCCGAGGCACGTCACTACAGCAGTTCGCTGGAGGCCTCTCTTTATGCCAACGATGTTCCTGTGGAGGTTTATACCAATCTAATCCAAACTGTCCATGACAACATGGATAAAATGGAGCGCTATGTCCGTCTGCGCAAGCAGCGTCTGGGTCTGGATGAGCGTCACATGTCCGACCTCTACACCCCCTTGGTAGACGGGGTTGACAAGGACATTCCTTTTGATGAGGCAAAGGAAACCGTAAGTAAGGCCCTTTCCTGTCTGGGGGAGAATTATCAGGCCATTCTTAAGGAAGGCTTTGAGAACCGCTGGATTGATGTTTATGAAAACGCAGGTAAACGCAGCGGGGCCTACTCTGCCGGCACCATGGTGCACCCTTACGTTCTTCTGAATTATAACGGAACCTTGGACAGTATGTTTACCCTGGCCCACGAAATGGGGCATGCCATCCACAGCTATCTATCCAACAAGCATCAGGCTGTCATCGACCATGACTATGTCATTTTTGTCGCTGAGGTGGCCTCAACCTGTAACGAGGCCTTGCTGATGGAATACCTTCTGGGCCGGTGCACGGATAAAAAGGAGCGGGCCTATCTTATCAATCATTTTTTGGAGCAATTCCGGGCCACCCTTTACCGTCAGACCATGTTCGCCGAATTTGAGCTGATTATCGGTGAGCTGGAAGCCCAGGGCGTTGCCCTTACCAAGGAAAAGCTTAACGAGGAATACCGCAAGCTTAACAGACTCTATTTTGGCCCGGAAATTATTCTTGACCCGGAAATTGACTGCGAATGGATGCGTATCCCCCACTTCTATTACAACTATTACGTTTTCCAGTATGCTACCGGCTATGCCGCCGCCATCGCCCTGTCCCGCCGCATTCTGCGGGAGGGCACCCCCGCTGTTGAGGATTATTTGAAGTTCCTGTCCGGTGGCTGCAGCGCATCCCCCATTGATTTGCTGAAAATTGCCGGAGTGGACATGTCTTCCCCTCAGCCGGTTGCGGATGCCCTTGCCCTTTTCGACCAGCTGCTGGACGAAATGGAAGCTTTAGTCAGTGAATAAGAAAGGGACTGACAATGAAGCTTTTTAACAAACATATGGAGCCCCGCTGTGAATACTGCCGCCATGGGGAAGCCATCAGTGAAGGGGAAAGCATCGTCTGCCTTCACGTTGGAATCTCCTCCCCTTCCGACAGCTGCCGCCGCTTTGTCTACGACCCAACCCGTCGCCGGCCGGAGCCTCCGGCCCGCTTTACTCCCGGGAGCTATTCGGAGGAAGATTTCACCTTGTAAGGGATATGAAAAAGCCGCTCAAAGGAGCGGCTTTTTTATATCTGTTTTATCTCTGCCTTCAGGCTGCCGGCTTCTATTTGAACCACAGCATAGCTGCCCTCGTAGCCGATGGAACCGGGGTTTACAACCATCATGCCTTCAAACTCCTGACAGACCACCTGATGCGTGTGTCCAAAAAGCAAAAGTCCAGCATTTTCATACAGAGCCTTGGTCAGAAGGCTGTCCAATCCGTTTTTCACTCGATAGCTGTGGCCGTGGGTCATAAAAATGCGAATCCCTTCCACTTCCAGCTGCCGTTCCTTGGTTGCTCCAATATTCAGGTCGCAGTTCCCGCAAACGGTATGTACCGGACAGCTGCCATTCAAGGTCAGCACACGGGCATCTCGTTCATAATCCCCCAGATGGCAAATCAAATCCGGATTCTCCGCCCTCGCCGCCTGGAGCAGGGCCTCGGTGTGGCCATGGGAATCCGATACAACCAGTATTCTTGTCATACAGCACCTCTTCCTTTAGCAAGGGCAGGCTCTTCCCTTGTCTTTTTATCCTTCTATATAAGCCGAACGAAAACCAATATCCGGATATATAAAGGCCCGGCTCTCCCTCAAATAGAGGTCCCACATACCACCAAGACGATTATTCAGCCAACTGCCGCCTCGGGCGCAGACCCGCTCGCCATAATTGCGCAGGAAAAAGATGGAACTGTCCTTATAATCTCCGGGCGTAGCTACAGCCCCCAGCTGACGAAGAATATCCGGTATAGCAACACCATTGGCAGCCTCAATATCAAAAAAGAAATTCCATCCATAGGCCCGGTGGGCAATATCCGGCTCTGAGCCGGTATAGTTTTTATTCACCAAGTGGTCATTGATTTGATATCCTCCGGGAATGCCGATATCCTCCGGTGAGTCTGTGCCGGGCTGAAGGGCATCGTAGTGCAAGGTGCCAGGGGTTCCCGGCGCAACCAAAGTGCCGTCGGCCAGAACCGCCCGCCAAAGGGCACTGTCCGGTCCTTCATCCACATTCAGGGCACTGTTGTTATCGGGGATAAACTGAATCTCCCCGTCCACGGTACGAAAGCCGGCTACCCAATCCCAGGCATTGGCGTTCAGGTCACTGATACCCCAGGGGCCACCATCGTGATTCCAACGGTCAGGGCCACTGCCGGTTAGGGTGCGCATTTCATCGGTAAGCCCCAAGCCTCGGTGCTGTTCGGACAGTACTCCCCGGTCCCAGGGGCGGCGGTCATCGCCGCCAAAAAATGCATTGCCTCTCGGCACGGTTCCGTTGCGCACACACCAATGAGCCAATGCGCACCACTCGGCATTGGTCAGCAGATGCCAGCCCTTCCCCTTGGCCCGGCAAGCTTCGCGGGCCTCATCAATGGTCAAGGTATTGGCAGGGTCCCGTCCGGGCAGGCTGTAAGCCCTGCCATGCTCAATGACATTCATGAATTTGCTGATGTAAATGCAGTCAAGAACCTTTCCATCTACCACAAAGGCTGAGCAGGGCTCCTCCGGCATGCCCGGCAGAACATCCGACCAGCGGAACATGGGGATGCGAACCATAACGGAAGGCTTCCCAAGGTCATCAAATAACAGGGTATTCTTGCCCCCGGAGGCAGCCTCCAGCATGAAACGAGCCGGCTCGTAACGATTCCGCAGGGTTTCAGGGTCTTCTTCCGGCAAAACAATGGGCTCCGGTTCTCCAACGTTTCTCAAAACAGGAAAACCAAAATCATCTACCACACCGGTTCTTTCAACACGCATGGTCCTTCCTCCTAATTTCATGAAGAATGAGAACTATCTGTCTTCATTGTAAGGGATAACCCGTCCTAATTCAATGATAATATCCTTTTCCTGCCAAAATACTCGGAGAAGCAAGAATACCCCTCGGCCAGCCGAAGCCGACCGAGGGGTACGTTTTTCGCAAAAACGGACTCTTAACCGCGGGGTACAAAGCCTACCTTTTTCTGAACCTTACGCAGGGTTTTGTTGGCAGCATAGGCGGCACGCTCAGCGCCTTCCTTGTAAATGCCCTCCAGATAAGCCTTGTCGCTCATAAGGCGGGTTGCCTCTTCCCGGATGGGGCGCAGCATTTCCACCACAGACTCGCCGACAGCGGTCTTGAAGTCCCCGTAGCCCTTACCAACAAATTCATTTTCAATCTGCTCAAAGGTCTTTCCGGTAGCTACCGAGTAAATCTGCATCAAGTTAGAAATACCCTTTTTGTTTACCGTATCATAACGGACGCAGGTCTCACTGTCCGTCACAGCCCGCTTAAAGCTGCGCATGATATCCTCCGGCTTCTGCATAATGTAAATGCAACCGTTAGGGTCTTTATCGGACTTGGACATTTTGTTTTCAGGGGTGGAAAGGCTCATGATACGAGCACCAACCTTAGGATTAAAGGTCTGAGGTATTTTAAACACATCCCCGTATACACCGTTAAAACGCTGGGCAATATCACGGGTCAGCTCTACATGCTGGCGCTGGTCATCCCCAACAGGAACCAGGTCGGCCTGATAAAGCAGAATATCCGCAGCCATGAGAACCGGATAATCAAAGAGGCCGGCATTGATGTTGTCGGCATTTTTGGCGGACTTATCCTTAAACTGGGTCATGCGGCTCAGCTCACCATACATGGTGTAGCAGTTCAGAATCCAGCCAAGCTCCGCATGGGCCGGTACATGGCTCTGGATAAAAATGGTGTTCTTCTGCGGATCCAGGCCACAGGCAATGTACTGGGCCAGCTGGTCTACCGTCCGCTTTCTCAGCTCAGCAGGAACCTGACGGGCCGTAATGGCGTGCATGTCAACAATGCAATAATAGCAGTTATAGTCTTCAGCCAGCTCAACCCAGTTCTTAATGGCGCCAATATAAGAACCCAGAGTCAAATCACCGCTGGGTTGAATGCCGGAAAAAATAATCGGTTTGGTATCCATACCAATACTCCTCTCGCATCAATGCATGATTAATTATTTTATCACGCAAAAGGAGGAAATGCAAGAAATCCGACGGAATACCTGCTATAGGAAGAACAGAAGAAAGATAAAAAGGGCCGCCCTTTCGGGCGGCCCAATGGGTTTTTAATTGAAGAGATTCTTCAGTGATTAACCGGCGTAGGAAGCAGGAACGTCTACGTGAGTAGAGAAGTCGTTTCTGGTGATACCGGTAGAATCATAGGGATAGAAGTCAGCACCGGCATAAACGTCAGCCCACTCGATCATGTGCTGATAGTTATCCTGATAGATCCAGTAAGCGGGCAGCATACGCTTTGCATAGGTGGGCTCAGCAGCATCCTTCCACTCAGGCCAGATTTCCTCAGGAGTGGTATCGCCGTTCATGAACATGTACAGAGCACCGATGATGGGCTCATTGTAGATGATGGGGGGCAGATAGCAGGCAGCAACCCAAGCGGAGGTGGTGCCGGCATCCCACTGCTGCTGCAGGTTGGTACCACCGAAGGTAACGCAAGCAGCGTTGTCGGTCAGACCAACGTTATCAAAGGCAGCGGCAGCGCCCATGCACATGTCATCAATTTCGCCGAATACCAGCCAGTACTCGATTTCAGGATGCTCAGCCAGAACGGCAGAAACAACCTGGTTGGAGGTATCTACGTCAAAGGTGTTGATGGAGCAGTCAGCAATGAAGTAACGGCCTTCAGCAACATAAGCGGGGTCAATAGCTTCCAGAGCGTCATGGAAGCCCTGCTCTCTCTCATGCAGAACGGGAGATACGGTGAAGTCAACGCAGATGAAGCCAAACTCATCAATGCTGACATCGGGCCACATCTTGTCCTTGATAGCAAGGAGCTGAGGAGCCATCATGGCGCCTACATCCTTCTGTACGAAGCCAACATAGGGGTGAACCATGGGAGCGCCTTCCTTGGCATAGTCACGAGCGATGGACATCAGGCCCATCCAGGGGGTACCCAGCTCGCCCAGGATTTCAGCGCAACGGCCATACTGCTCGGCATCGGGGTCGATTACCAGACCGTCATATTCACCAGCCAGAGTGGTCAGGTTGGACAGGTAAGCATCCTTGTCACCGGCCATGGCAATCAGTCCGCCGTATTCCATGTTCATAACGGAGCACCAATGCTCAAAGCCCTTACCCTGCTCTTCATACAGACCGGAAGTGGCCAGTACGTAGTAGCACATCTTGTACTTGGGGTTAGCAGA
>JAKSQI010000074.1 GCA_024404215.1 Oscillospiraceae bacterium | reverse complement strand
CACCGAAGCCGGGGGTGTAGGCAGCCAGCACCTTGCCGCTGCGCATCAGGGCAATAACCTGCTTGTAAACCTCCAGCAGGCTCTCAGCTACAGGCAGACCCTTTTCTGTGTAGGCGGGGCAGACCAGACGGACCGAATGGCCACTACCCTTGCGCGCGTTGGTAATGATATGGGGAGCTTCCTCGGTGGTAACAGCGAAGGAAATCAAAGTGGCAGGAACGTCCAAATCCTCAAAGGTGCCGCTCATACTATCCTTGCCGCCAATAGCGCCGATACCCAAATCCAGCTGGGCACGGAAGGCACCCAGCAAAGCGCTCATGGGAAGACCCCAGCGCTGAGGCTCACGACCCAGCTTGCCGAAGTATTCCTGGAAGGAGAGGTAAACCTCACGGAATTCGGCACCGGAGGCGACCAGCTTGGAGGCGGACTCTACAACCGCCAGGTAAGCACCATGATAGGGGCTCTTTTCAGAAATATAGGGGTTGAAGCCGAAGGACATGAGAGAGCAGGTGTCGGTGTGGCCGCGCTCAACAGAAACCTTGTGAACCATGGCCTGAATGGGGGTCAGCTGCTTTTTGCCGCCGAAGGGCATAACAACAGTGCCGGCACCAATGGAGGCATCAAAGGTTTCACACAAACCACGCTGAGATGCAACATTCAAATCCTGGGCCAGTTCCTTCATGCCGGCAGCGAAGCCGGAGGGAATGGCCTTGGCAAAGGGCTCAGCGGCCTTGGCAACAGCGGTCATATGCTTCTCAGCGCCGTTGCTGTCCAAAAATTCACGGGAGATATCCACGATAGTTACCCCGTTCCAGGTCATGGTCAGACGGGGGGCTTCCGTAACCGTTGCCACCAGAGTGGCTTCCAGGTTTTCTGCGGCGGCCAGTTCCATAAAGCGGGGCATATCTTCGGCGGCAACCACAACAGCCATGCGCTCCTGAGATTCGGAGATGGCCAGTTCCGTGCCGTCCAGACCGTCGTACTTTTTGGGAACGGCGTTCAGGTCAATGGCCAGACCGTCGGCCAGCTCGCCGATGGCAACAGATACACCGCCGGCACCAAAGTCGTTGCAGCGCTTAATCAAGCGGGAGGCCTCTGCATTGCGGAACAGACGCTGCAGCTTGCGTTCTTCCGGAGCGTTACCCTTCTGAACCTCAGCGCCGCAGGTGGCCAGAGATTCCACCGTGTGGGACTTGGAGGAGCCGGTTGCACCGCCGCAGCCGTCGCGGCCGGTGCGGCCACCCAAAAGGATGACTACATCTCCGGGGGCGGGGCGCTCACGGCGGACATTGGCGGCAGGAGCAGCAGCGATAACTGCGCCGACCTCCATGCGCTTGGCTGCATAGCCGGGGTGATACAGCTCAGTAACCTGACCGGTAGCCAGACCAATTTGGTTGCCGTAGCTGCTGTAACCGGAAGCGGCCTTGGTAACAATGGCACGCTGAGGCAGTTTGCCGGGAATGGTAGCGGAAACGGGAACCGTGGGGTCTGCGGCGCCGGTCACACGCATGGCGCCGTAAACATAGCTTCGACCGGACAGGGGGTCACGAATGGCACCGCCGATACAGGTTGCAGCGCCGCCGAAGGGCTCAATTTCCGTTGGATGGTTGTGAGTTTCGTTTTTGAACAGCAGCAGCCATTCTTCCTCACGCCCATCGACCGTCACTGTGGTTTTAACGGTGCAGGCGTTGATTTCCTCGCTTTCATCCAAACGGTCCAGCTTGCCGGCCTTACGCAGGCACTTGACGGCCAAGGTGCCCATGTCCATGAGACAGATGGGCTTGGTACGGCCCAAATCGCGGCGGGCATCCACATAGCTCTGATAGGCCGCTTCAATTTCCGGGTCCTCAAAGCGGACCTCGTCCAGAATGGTATTGAAGGTGGTGTGACGGCAGTGGTCAGACCAGTAGGTATCAATCATGCGGATTTCAGTCAGGGTAGGGTCTCTCTGCTCTTTAACAAAATAGTCCCGACAGAAGGTAATGTCACCCAGATCCATAGCAAGACCATAATCCCGGATGAAAGCTTCCATGCCGGCCTCATCCAGAGAGCGGAAGCCCTCTAAAACAGCAACACTGGTGGGAATCTCGTACTCGGTTTTCAGGGTTTCCGGCTTTTCCAGGGAGGCTTCCCGGCTTTCTACCGGGTTGATGACATGCTTCTTAATGGCTGCCAGCTCGTCAGCGGTGATGTTGCCCTTGAGCAAATAAACGCGGGCTGTTTTTACCTCCGGGCGTTCACCGGTGGACAAAATCTGAATGCACTGGGCGGCGGAGTCGGCCCGCTGATCAAATTGACCGGGCAGGGGTTCAACAGCGAAAACGGTGTATCCGTCCCAGTCAGGCTCGTAGGTCACAAGGTCCAGCTGGGGTTCAGAGAACACGTTGGTCACGCTGTAGTCAAACAGAGCCTGGTCGATATTTTCAGCATCATAACGGTTCAGCAGACGAACCTCCTCAACAGAGGTAATCTGCAAACGGCCGCGAATGACTGTGGCAAGGGAAGCGGCTTCCAGCGCCAGTTCCTTTTTCTTTTCTACATATACGCGATATACCATGATAAATCACTCCACATGCTGCGGCATTTGCCGCAGGTGATAGCCCCCTCGGGGGACTGGGCAGGTGAATCCTGCCGCTGTTAGCTGCTTACTTGCCTGCGGCTAAAGCCCGCTGGCCGATATCACGGCGGCAGAAAGCATTGGCAAAGGTTACACGGTCGGCATTGGCATAGGCCTTTTCAATGGCTTGAGCCAGCGTGGGGGCTGTTGCAGTAACACCCAGTACACGGCCGCCGCTGGACAGAAGCTTGCCATCAGCCAGCTTGGCACCGGCAACAAATACCTGAGCATCCAAATCCTGGGGAATGGTGATTTCAAAGCCGGTTTCGTATTTCTGGGGGTAGCCATGAGAAGCTTTGACGATGCAGCAGGCGCTGCCGTCGGAGAATTTGACCTCGGTTTCCGCCAAACGGCCTTCCGTAACGGCACGCATAACCGTAAACAGGTCACTTTCCAGCAGAGGGAGAACCACCTGGGTTTCCGGGTCGCCAAAGCGGCAGTTATATTCAATGACCTTGGGGCCATTGGGAGTCAGCATCAGACCAAAGTAGAGGCAGCCCTTGAAGGTACGGCCTTCTGCATTCATGGCCTGAATGGTAGGCAGGAAAATGGTTTCCATGCAGATGTCAGCTATTTCTTTGGTGTAATAGGGGTTGGGGGCAATGGTGCCCATGCCGCCGGTATTCAAGCCCTTGTCATTGTCCAAAGCCCGTTTGTGGTCCATGGAAGAGACCATGGGCTTAACACAGCTGCCGTCGGTAAAGGCCAGAACGGATACCTCAGGGCCGGTGAGGAATTCCTCAATGACAATGTGGCTGCCGGATTCGCCGAACTGCTTGTCCTCCATCATGCTTTTGACAGCAGCCTTGGCATTTTCGCGGGTTTCGGCGATGATAACGCCCTTGCCCAGTGCCAGACCATCTGCCTTGACAACGGTGGGAATAGCTGCGGTGTCCAAGTAGGCCAAAGCGGCAGCCATGTCATCAAAGGTTTCGTAGGCAGCTGTTGGGATGCCGTATTTCTTCATCAGGTTCTTGGAGAAGACCTTGCTGCCCTCAATGATGGCGGCATTCTTCCGGGGGCCGAAGCAGGGAACGCCTACGGCTTCCAGAGCATCTACCATGCCCAAAACCAGAGGATCATCAGGGGCTACAACGGCATAGTCAATCTGATTTTCCTGAGCAAAACGGACAACAGACTCCAAATCCTTGGCACCGATGGCAACACACTCGGCATCAGCGGCCATGCCGCCATTGCCGGGAAGAGCATAGAGCTTGGTAATTTCCGGACTCTTCTTCAAAGACTTGATAATGGTGTGCTCGCGGCCGCCGCTGCCGATTACCATGACTTTCATGTTTATGTCTCCTTTTCCGGATTAATGATGGAACAGACGCATGCCGGTAAAGGCCATGGTCATTCCGAAACGGTCACAGGTTTCAATAACCTGAGCGTCGCGGACGCTGCCGCCGGGCTGGGCAACATAGCTTACGCCGCTGCGATGAGCCCGCTCAATGTTATCGCCGAAGGGGAAGAAGGCGTCACTGCCCAGAGCAGCGCCGGAAATGGTTGCCAGATAGGCCTTCTTTTCTTCTCGGGTAAAGGGCTTTGGCTGCTCGGTGAAGAGAGCCTGCCATTTGCCGTCGGCCAAAATATCCTCCGGGTCCTCACCCAGATAAATATCTACGGCATTGTCACGCTCGGCACGGCCAATGCTGTCTTTAAAGGGGAGCTCCAGTACACGGGCACTCTGGCGCAGGAACCAGTTGTCTGCCTTGCTGCCTGCCAGCCGGGTGCAGTGAATACGGCTCTGCTGGCCGGCGCCTACACCAATGGCCTGACCGTCATAGCAGAAGCAGACGGAGTTGGACTGGGTGTATTTTAGGGTGACCAAGCTGATCAGCAGGTCACGGATGGCGGTTTCCGGCAGATTCTTATTGGCGGTAACCACATTGGACAGCAGCTCACGATTGATGGCAAAGTTGTTGCGGCCCTGGTGGAAGGTAATACCGAATACCTGCTTGGTTTCCTCCTCCTGAGGGATGTAGTCGGTATCAATCTTGATGATGTTGTAATTGCCCTTTTTCTTGGTTCGGAGAATCTCCAGAGCTTCCTCCGAAAAGCCCGGGGCAATAATGCCGTCGGAAACCTCGCGCTTGATGATGGAAGCGGTAACGGCGTCGCAGGGCTCACTGAGGGCAATCCAGTCACCGAAGCTGCTCATGCGGTCAGCGCCGCGGGCTCTGGCGTATGCGCAGGCAATGGCGCTGTCATCCAGACCTTCAATGTCATCCACAAAGCAGGCCTTTTTCAGTTCTTCAGAGAGAAGGGTGCCGGTACTGGCAGAGGTGGGGCTGACATGCTTGAAGCTGGCGGCAGCCGGGGCATTAACCGCAGCCTTCAGTTCCTTGACCAGCTGCCAGCTGTTCAGGGCGTCCAGAAAGTTAATGTAGCCGGGACGGCCGCTTAGAATTTCAAAGGGAAGGGCACGGCCGTCACTCATGGTGAGCTTAGCCGGCTTTTGGTTGGGGTTACAGCCGTATTTCAGTTCAAATTCTGTCATGTCAGTCTCCTTGCTCGTGCTTGTTAATGACCATTTCCTCAATGTCGCCGGTGGCGAGATTCATCTCGCAGGCATAAAGGGAAACCTTGTTATCCTCATTCAGTGCATCCCAGATGCTGTTGGCGTAATCCTCCAGGCTGCCGGAAACGGCAACCCGCTTAGGCTCACCGGCAAAGCTGGGCAGGGGAGAGCCGTCTCCCTGATAGGTGCTGATAAAGCGGCCTTCACCGGCCAAAGGCTTGGCATAGTCAAAGAAATAGCGCAGGCAGGTGTCCGGATTGTTGTCAGCGCTCTTGAGAATGGAGAGGCTGTAATCGCCGTTGGGGAAGACAATGCCGGAAATGCGGGGAGTGCAGTTGGGCATGTCAGGCTCAAACTCGCGGGTCTTCAGAGCGTCACGGAAGGTACCCTCACCAACCAGATAATCGCGGATGGTGTCGGTCTGGTCGCCGTTGGTAACCACCAGCTTATCACCAACCAGACGAACGGGATGGTAGATAATCAGGGAAGGATCCTCCAGCAGGGAAGGGTCATAGGCCTCAGTGCGGATACCGTCATCGGTGTAGGAAAAGATACGGTTGCGGCTGTTGGAGCTGCGGCCCATGATAAAATATACCACATAGGCTGCCGTGTTCTCTTCGTTGCGGCCAATCAGAATGCCGCGGCCGGGGTAGGATGTGTTTTTCAGATGGTCAAGAATGTTTTCAATCATGTGTTGCCTCCAATATTTCACGGCTCATAAGCTCAGCGGCCCGGGGAAGCAGCAGCCATTCGGCCTGCTCCATAACCCGCTTCTGCAGAACCTCAGGGGTGTCGTTTTCTTCAATGGCGACGGCCTTCTGCAGCAGAATGCGGCCGCCATCGGGAATCTCGTTCACCAGGTGCACAGTTGCACCGGTAATCCTGCCGCCGCAGCGCAGGTCCTCCTCATCGACACGCAGACCGTAGTAGCCCTGGCTGCAGAAGGAGGGAATCAGGGAGGGATGAACGTTGAGGATACGGTTGGCAAAACGGGAGGTGAAGCCGGCCGACAGAATGGACATAAAGCCAGCCAGAATAATCAGGTCAATTTGCTTTTCCTCCAGCAGGGCAATGAGACGCTCCTCAAAGCAGCCATCCTTCTTCAGCACAACGGCGCTTTCCACGCCGGCCTTGGCGGCCCGCTGAAGAGCGTAGGCGTTAGCGTTGTTGGAAACTACCAAAACAATTTCGCCGCTGTTGAGAAGGGTGCCCTGTGAATCCAGCAGAGCCTGCAGATTGGTGCCACCGCCGGAAACCAGAACCGCTATTCTGGCTTTCAGCACAGGTCTACCCCCTCACCGGCCTTAACCTGACCAATGACATAGGCTTCCTCGCCGGCGGCCTTCAAGGTTGCCACGGCAGTGTCAGCGTCCTCGGGGCTTACAATGATGCTCATACCGACGCCCATGTTATAGGTGTTGAACATGTCACGCTCGGGAATGCTGCCGGTTTTCTGCAGCAAATCAAAAATGGGGGGAATCTTCAAACCGGCCTTGGGAATGGTAACGCCCATGCCGTCAGGCAGGCTGCGGGGCATATTTTCATAGAAGCCGCCGCCGGTGATATGAGAAATGCCCTTAACCTGAACCTTGTCCAGCAAAGCCAGAACGGGCTTGACATAAATCTTGGTGGGGGTCAGCAGAGCTTCACCAAGAGTGGTGCCCAGCTCGTTAACATAGAGACCTAAATCTGCGTTTTCAACATCAAAAACCTTGCGAACCAGAGAGAAACCGTTGGAGTGAATGCCGGTGGAGGGCAGGGCGATGAGAACATCCCCGGCCTTAACGGTGTTCTTGTCCAGAACACGGCTGCGGTCAACCACACCTACGGAGAAGCCGGCCAGGTCATATTCGTCCTCGGGCATCATGCCGGGGTGTTCAGCTGTTTCACCGCCAATCAAGGCACAGCCGGACTGAACGCAGCCCTCAGCTACGCCGCCGACAATGGTGGCAATCTTTTCAGGAATATTCTTGCCGCAGGCAATGTAATCGAGGAAGAAGAGGGGCTTGGCGCCGCAGCAAATGATATCGTTAACGCACATGGCTACACAGTCAATGCCAATGGTGTCGTGCTTGTCCATCAGCAGGGCAATCTTCAGCTTGGTTCCAACGCCGTCGGTTCCGGAAACCAGTACCGGCTCCTTCATGCCGGCCATATCCAAAGCGAACAGCCCACCAAAACCACCGATGCCGATATCAGCACCGGGAATAACGGTGCGGGCGACATGCTTTTTCATCAGCTCAACGGATTTATAGCCGGCAGTAATATCAACACCGGCCTGAGCATAGCTGGCAGAGTAGGATTCTTTCATAGTAAACCTTCCTTTTCTCGGGCAGTTAGCCCGCTTGTATTCTTTATTCAGCAGCGAGCTTTTCCTGCAGGGCCTTATCCTTGGCGAGAACCTTGGCGGCATTCGCAGCGCGGGCGGCATCCAGCTTGGCGGCCAGTTCGTCATCGGAAACGGCCAGAATCTGCATGGCCAGCCAGGCAGCGTTGGCAGCGCCATCCGCTGCTACGGTGGCTACGGGAATGCCGCTGGGCATCTGAA
>JAKSQI010000073.1 GCA_024404215.1 Oscillospiraceae bacterium | reverse complement strand
TCTATTCTAACGGATGATAAGGCCCCGGTAGAGCTTTTAGGCATGCAGGTAATGGATGAGCTCATTGCCGATGAAGTAGAATACTACCGCGGCATATATGAAGAAGGCGGTCTCAGTGCCCTGATGGACCAGCTGGGCTAACCTGCAGACATAACAAAAAATCGCAGCCCTCTTGGGCTGCGATTTTTATATTCAGGGTTTAATCAACAAAAACATATTCCTTCAGGCGGCGGAAGGCTTCCTCCACCCGGGCGGTAGGCAGGGCCAGGTTCATGCGGATGTGGCAGGGGCCAAAGAAGGCGCGGCCGTCCTGCCAGATGACGCCGACTCCAACGCCGGCCTTGAGCAGTTCGTCCAGGGTTTTGCCGTGCTTTTCACACCATTCGGTGCAGTCCAGGAAGAGCATGTAGGTGCCCTCAGGGCGGGAAACCGTGACGCCGGGGAAATTAGCTTCAATAAAGTCGCAGGCAACCTTGGCATTAGTGCTGAGTACCTGCAGCAGTTCATCGGCCCATTCTTCCCCCTCGGCTGAGTAGGCGCCAACCAAAGCATGCATGCTCAGCACGTTCATGCCGTTGTAGTGAGATAGGTTGATTTCCTTTTTCAGGCGGGCGTGGAGCTTTTTGTTGTATACAATGCGGTAAGAGCCTACCAAACCGGCCAGATTAAAGGTTTTGGTAATGGCATACAGGGCGACGGAGTTCTGCTTGACATAGTCGGAAACCTGCTGGGTGGGGATGTGCTTGTTGTTATCCAGCACGATGTCGGCCCAAATTTCATCGGAGATGACACTGACCTCGTATTTTTCAAACAGAGCAGCGGCTTTCTCCAGCTCCCAACGTTCCCAAACGCGGCCGCAGGGGTTGTGAGGGCTGCAGAGAATGACGCAACGGATATCCTCTTGGCTCAGCTTTTCCTCCATGTCTTCATAATCCATGCGCCAAACGCCCTGTTCATCCTTCTTTAAAGGGCTGTGGACGGCCTGATAGCCGTTCTCCTCCAGCACATGGGAAAAGCCAATATAGGTGGGGGAGTGCAGCAGCACCGTGGCCACCCGGACGCAGAAGGTGTTCAGAGCGGAGACAACACCGCCCAGCACGCCATTTTCGTAACCGATGTTTTCGGGGGTAAGGCCGACAGTGCCATGGCGGCTTTCCTGCCAGCGGATGATAGCGTCCAAATACTCCTTGCTGGGGCCGAAATAACCGAAGCAGGGGTGGGCAATGCGGTCAAGCATGGCCTTCTGCACGGAGGGGGCGGTGGCAAAATTCATGTCTGCCACCCACATGGGAATGCGGTCAAAACCGGGCTGAATCTCAGCGCCGGGGATGGGGATGACGTCAATGGCAACGGCATCCTTGTTTTCACGGTCAATGATGTCGGTAAAATTATATTTCATGGGTTTTCTCCTTTAGCTGTGTTTTCCTGAGTATAGCACAAATCCGGTCGGGAGAAAAGAGCAGGGTTAGATCATGGAAACACGGGTTTTTCTTGCAGAAGCGAGGGAAGAATCGTATAATATACCATCATATGAAAAGAAAGTGAGTTTTGCACCATGAAAGAGATTCTGAAAACTGCCAATGCTCCTGCCGCTATCGGCCCTTATTCTCAGGGGGTAAAGGCCAACGGCTTCGTTTTTGTATCCGGCCAGATTCCCATTGACCCTGCCACCGGCGCTTTTGCCGGTGAGGATATTGCCACCCAGACCCGTCAGTGCTTTAAAAACGTTCAGTCTGTTCTGGCTGAGGCAGGCGCCACTCTGGAGAATGCGGTTCGTGTCAATGTGTATCTGAAGGATATCAACGATTTTGCTGCCATGAACGAGGTTTACGCAACCTTCTTCACCGGGGATTTCCCTGCCCGTGCTGCCGTACAGGTTGCTGCCATTCCCAAGGATGCCTTGGTTGAGGTTGAGGTTATTGCTGCTCTGTAAGGGTGAAGCCCATGGGAATCGTTGACCTGCATTGCGATACCCTCCTGTGGTCGCTTCGAAAGCCGGAGGACCCTTTGGGGGATGAAGAGAGGCAGATAAACCGGGAGAGACTCCTGCAGGGGGATTCCCTGGCCCAATGCTTTGCGCTGTTTGTGCCTAATCTGGGGGAAGGCAGCTTTTCAGAACAGGAGGAGGCCTGCTACGGGCTCTTTCATAAGCTGGCGGATTCCTTCCACACAGTCCTGAAGCAGCATGAGTCCTGGCTGGCACAGGCCCGCTGTTCGGCTGATATTCGGGCCAATCAGGCGGCGGGCAAGGTATCGGCACTTTTAACGCTGGAGGACGGCACCTTCGTTGCCGGACACATGGAACGCCTGAAGGAAGCGGCCGATATGGGGGCCAGAGCTCTGGCTTTAACCTGGAATACAGAAAACTGCTTTGGCTATTCCAACAGTCCGGACAGAGCGGCCCATCAGCTGCCTCTGAAGGCCTTTGGCCGTGAGGCGGTTGCCTTCATGAATGATTTGGGTGTGCTGGTGGATGTTTCCCATCTCAATGAGGGCGGCTTCTGGGATGTAGCGGCTATCAGCCGCAAGCCCTTTTTGGCTACCCATTCCTGCGCCCGCAGCCTGGTAGACCATCCCCGCAATTTGACGGACCGCCAAATTCGGGCTGTGGCAGATTCCGGCGGCGTTGTAGGGGTAAACTTCTACCCGCCCTTTATCTCACCGGATGGCATGGTTACTACGGTAGAGCTTGTGATTCATCAAATTCAATACCTGCTGCAGGTGGGCGGCGAGGATCACGTAGCCTTCGGCTCGGATTTCGACGGCATGTCCGGTGCGGAAATCGCTTTTGGCGGCTTTGAGGGCTTCCGGGCGATTACGGAAGCTTTGTACCGGGCCCTGCCCGGGCGGATTGCAGATAAAATCTGTTTTCAGAATGCACTTAGGGTGTTTGAATAAATAAAACGGGAGAGTGTACCTATGAGCGAATGGAACGAAAAAGTAAAAGATATTTGCCGCTGGCTGTGTTTGGAACTGCATCCCCAGGCGGTAAAGATGCTGACGGATGAGGATGAAATTCCCGCTTCTGCCATTAAGGCCGGAGAGAAGTACGGCCATCTGTCCTATTGCCAGGCTCAGGCTTTGGCCAAGCGGGACGGCATGACGGTTTATATGCACAAGAAGGACCACTGGTGCTGGGCTACCCTGGTAGGCTTCGGCATGGTGGATTGCTCTAAGGGAACCAAGGCTTATGATGCCCTGATGCCGGCTCTGGGGATTGCTGACCCGGAAAAGGCAGAGGCCTTCTTTGCCGAATTCCCCATGCTGCCGGCCAACAAATACAGCGGCACAGTGGTTGCCCCGGCGGAAACTGCCGACTTTGAGCCGGATGTTATTCTGATTAACTGCAACAACAACTTCCAGCTGCGCACCCTCTTCCGGGCTATCAAGAGTCAGACCGGCAAGATGCTCAAGTGTGAGTTTGAGGCGCTGGATTCCTGCGTTTACACCATTGTATCCTCTATGCTGACCGGTGAATATACCGTAGCCATTCCTGACCCCGGTGACCAGGAGCGGGCCCTCAGCACCAACAACGAAATTATCCTCTGCCTGCCCTTTAACCGTTTGGACGAGCTCTATGCCGGCATGCAGGAGATGGAGAAGGGCTTTGGCTCCTACAAGGCCGCCCACCTTTGCATGGAATTTGATTATCCCAGACCTCCCTTCTATAACGAAATGTTTAAGGCCTGGGGCATGGATGCCGGTAAAGACTGGACCATGTAAGATAGGTCTCTAAAAAAGCAAGTCCCTGATTCACCGGAATCAGGGACTTGCTTTTTTATCCTTCGGCGGATAGTCTGCCGCACCAGTCAGCATCCTTCTGCATGGTATCCCATACCATGTCGCTTAGGTCATCCAGTGACTTAAGACGGGCGCTGCGGGTGGCGGGCAGCTGCAGCTTCAAATTGCGCTCCAAAGAGCGGAAAAGAAGCACCTTTTTAACCATAGCCGAGGTAGCTCCGTCGCAGCTTTGGGCGGTGTCAAATTCCTTAACCAACGCAGGAGAAACCTGCATGCTTTTTGCTAAACTCAGCTCCGTGAGTTGGTCAAAGGTCAGCACCGGAGGCAGCTCGGCTTCTGTCAGCAGGTATTTAGCCAGAACATAGGCCTTTAACTCCTCTTTTAGCAGGGAGCGGGTCAGCGGGAGAGCTTCCTGAATGGTTGTTAGATGAAGGGCTGAGCTTTGTCTGGCGTGGACCAAAAGCTTACGGATGGCGTCCTGCCCGTCCATGCTTTAGTCAGCGACCAGGGGCTCTACACCCAGAGACTCAGCCAGGGCAACCAGTTCCTCAACATAGTTGCCGTATACCATGGTTACATGGTTTCCGGCGAAGCACTGCTTCTTCCAGGTGTCGGCCTGGTTCTTAACCTTGAAGTAAACCAGCTGAGAGCAGTTGTAGCCCTCGTAGCCACCACCCATAACAACCTCACCGGTGCCGATGAAAAGCTTGCTGCCATCGGGGGAGAAGCGGCACATGGTGATTTTCTGGCCGGCATCCTGGTCAAAGTTGTAGCGGATGGTAGCACCAAAGCCCTGGTCAATGGCAAAGTTACGAAGGGCATACTTGGCATTCTTTGTGGGGTCCTGGATGCGACGATGGGCAACGGAGTGCTGCATCATATACAGGTTCATGTTGTCTTCCATAGCCTCCAGCTTGGCAAGCTGGTCAGGGGTGCAGCCGAAGCGGGCGGACAGATGGCCGTTTTCCATGGGAATGGGGCAGGTGTTACCCATGTAGGGACTTTTGCCGGAGACGGCAATCAGTGCCTGCTGGGACAGTACACAGTCCACATCGTACTCGCAGGAGGAGGGGATGCCCTGCTCCATGTTCAAAGAGTGGTTCAGACAGGCGGTGAAGCCGATTTCGTTTAGTCGACGGGTGGAGCAGGCGTCGGGGCAGGGCATGGTAAAGCCGTTGCAATCCTGCAGGTCCATGTGCTTTTGAATCATGACATGGGCAATGGCGGATTTCAAAACCATATCCCTCTGCATAACATTGACCTCAGCGCCGTTAATCAGGTCATCGGTAATGGCTTCTGCCTTGGCAAGATCTTCCTTGGTTAAATTGGGGGTGTTGGTACGGCCCGGGGTGGTGCAGTTGCCGCCTTCGGGCATTTCGTGCAGGGTTTCAAAGAATTCATGCAGGTTCAGGAAACGAAAGCGCACACCAAGCTTAGCGGTGATTTCCTCATAGCTCTTGAAGGAGTCAACGGAGGAGTAGGAGGTGGGGTTTCCGAAACGGGTGATGCAGAGAATCTTGGTGGTGTTGATCACCTTGCGGGCACGCAGGGTCTTCAGGCACTTGGTCAGATCCTCCCACTTGTAAAAGCCATAGGCTTCATAGTCGTTGGTTTTCGCCTTCATGGTGGCAACGGTGATGGTGCCGGAGAAGCCGGAAATGGGGGTGGTGGCGATGGGCTTTTTGAAACGCTCGCCGAACTCCATGACCAGGTCGTCGCAGGCAATACCCTGCATGCAGACCGCAAAGTCACAGGCGTCAGCCGATACGCGTGCCTGCTCCCACATGGCCTCGTGGTTGTCCCAGTCATCGGTACGGCCCAGGTATACGGGTTCCATCAGTTCAATCTTGCCGGCGGCCTCACAGCATTCCTTGACTTTATTTAAGAAGGTTTCGGCCTTTTGAGCATTGGCCAGGCGGTCGTAGCCGGGCTGGAGCGCCTCTCCGTTGCCGAAACGGCAGGGGCCTTCATAGTAGAAGAGGTGTTCAGCGGTGGCCAGTACAGGCAGCACCTTCAGGGTGACATCAGCAGCTTTTTTAATCATGGTTCTTTTCTCCTTTGGTTCTGGATGAATTCCTGTTTTTTCTTGCTGTGACTGAGGCTTGTAGTAATAAACCTCATCCATGTCATCATTATAAAAAATCGTTATCAGGAAAAGCATTAGGAGTTTTTCCAAAAATGCAAAAGGGACGTTTGAGTCAGCTTTTTGCAGATGCAAAAGAGAAAGAAAAAGGCTTAAACAGGCGCAATGAAATAAAACCTAGTGCTTTGATATGCGTTGTAGCATCCTACAGAGGACGGTGTGCTTTTTTTCTCGTCTGAGATAAAATCGTTGATTTTTATACAAAGTTCGAAAACCTACTGCTTTGATAAGCAATAAAAACCAGCGCTGTTTTTGCTGAAAAAAGCTATTTTTTTTTATTCTTTTCTCCAATGTGCCAAAAAAAACGCTGTGCTATAGTTTTTACAGCGGCTGCCCCGGAAGGAGTTCTTTGAAGGGCATGCCCGGCAAAATCGGAAAAGGAGAGAAAAAATGAACCTCGCAATTACCTGCATCATTATTATCGTCTATTTGATTATGCTTTTTGGCGTATCGGCCTGGGCACAAAAAAAGCAGAAAAAGGCAGAAGCAGAAGGAAGCACCGGCAACTTTTTAATTGCCCGCAAAAGTCTGCCCACCATTTTGGTTGCTTTTATGATGGCCGGTGCCGGCATTGGCTCCATTAATACAACCGGTATTGCCCAGCAGGTGCAGACGGCGGGACTGTCCGGCATTTGCGTCGGTCTGGCAGGAACCGTTGCATTGATTGTTCTGGGGCTGGTAGGCGCCAAACGAATGCGAGCCTTGCCCTACAATACCATGCCCTCTATGGCTATGGCCTACTGTGGCAGCGGAACCCGTTGGATGCTGTCCATAGGCGGCTTTGTTATGGCTCTGGCCATTGCGGCTCTGCAGTTTGTGGGCGGTGGAGCCATGCTGGCCTCCATGTTCCCCGGTGTCATCACCAATCAAGTGGGCATGATTATTACTGCAGTGGTCTTTTTGGGCATTGCTATGCTGGGAGGCTTTTTGGGGGCCAGCCTGGCAAACTTTGTTAACATGTTCATTATGTATATCGGGCTGTTCCTGGTGCTGATTGCGGCCCTAACGGCAAAAAACATAGGCGGAGTGAAGGGGCTGATTACGGCAGTGAATGCCATTCCGGAGCCTACCTCTTCCGGAGCACCCTGGCTTTCCGTTACCGGCGGCTTGGGGCTGGCAACCTTCATCAGCTATTTCGCTACGGAGATTCCCAATCGATTCACAACCCAATCCAATACCCAGCAGATTTTTGCCGCCAAGGATGGAAAAGCGGCAAGAAACGGTATTGTTATCGGTGCCTTGATGATGATTCCCGTAACCATTATGAGCTGCATGATTGGCCTGATTGCACGGGTACAGTTTCCTAATCTGGCAGCCGATGGCACCACGGTTCAGGCGTTGCCTTTGGTGGTTATGTCAGTCAATCCCTTCATTTCGGGTATTGGTATGGCAGCCCTTTGCGCTGTTAATGTTTCCACCGGCATTGCCCTTTTGATGACCTGTGCCCAGCTTTTCTGCAACGATATTCTGGCACCTGTCAATAAAAAGCGAGAGATGACGGAGCATGCGCAGGCCTTGCAGGGGCGCTTTGCCCTTATTGGAATTGCAGTGCTTGGGTTGATTATGGCTTTTTATCTGCGCAGCATTGTTTCCACTATCATGACTCTGCACTGTATTACCGCTGCCTTTATCTTCATTTTTGTTCCCATCCTTTTCTTCCCGCAGCTGCTGCGGAAGAGCACAGGTGTAGCTTTGCTGGCAGTCAGCTATCTGTTCTTCCTGATTTGGCTGCTGGTGCCCGGTCTCAAATCCGCCTTCCCTGACCCGGTATATCCGGAATGGGGACTGGCTCTGCTTACCTTCCTGGTATGTCTCCTGCTGGATAAGAGAAGGATTACCGTGCCGGATGGAGACGCT
>JAKSQI010000072.1 GCA_024404215.1 Oscillospiraceae bacterium | reverse complement strand
CCGTAGTGGACTTTCACCACCAAGTCGTTGCCCATGCCGGGCACACAACAAAAACGGGCACCCTCTCGGGTGCCCGAAGCCTGTGATACTCAAATAATAGAATCGTTTCCCGCCTTTGATTCCTGCTGATTCAGTAAATCCTGCAGCGTAATGCCGCTTAAATACTCGCTGACCACCTTATCCAAACCTTCCCAAACGGGCAGGGTGGCACAATGTTCTTGATAAGGGCAGCTGTTTTCGTCCTGATCCAAACAGGCTACCGAGGCCATGCTCCCCTCAGTTGCGCTCAGAATATCCCAAACCGTATAGCTGTCCGGTGACTTTGTTAAACGGTAGCCTCCCTGATAACCGCGGGTAGTCTGGAGAAGCTTGGCTCGATTCAGCACGGGAATAATCTGCTCCAGATACTTTTTGGAAACATGCTGCCGTTCGGCAATATCCTTAAGGGCAATATACCCTTCCTTTTGATTCATTGCTAAATCCAGCATCATACGCAGGGCATAGCGCCCCCTTGTAGAAATCATCACGGAAATCACCCCATCCTTGTCTATGATTTCAAATTACCACAAAACCCCTAGGTTTTCAAGCGTTCCTCACCGGGATGCGGAAGATTTCCGCTTCTGTGGCGGAAAAGCTTGATGCTGTCACCGGTATGGAGTAAAATGAAAGAAAAAAGAAAAGAAGGATGTATGTGAGTAATACTTTAATTCAGGACCGCACTACCGGGAACCCAATCCGGCAGCTGCTGATATTCTCCCTGCCTTTCATGGCCTCCAACCTGCTCCAGCAGGGCTATTCCTTGGCCGACACCATCATTGTGGGCCGTTTTTTGGGAAGTGCCGGTTTGACAGCCGCCTCCAACGCCAGCAATATAAACATGCTGTTTCTCCTGCTGTGCGTCGGCTTTTCATCTGCCGGCCAGATTGTGGTCTCTCAATTAGTCGGCGCAGGCAACCGCAAACGACTCCAAAGTGTTATCGGCACCCTTTTCACCGTAAATCTGATTCTCGGCGTTACTTTTCTAATCATTCCCCTTTTATTGGGGCCTCAGCTGCTTCGTTTGATTAACATCCCGGAGGAAGCCTTCGCCGGCGGACTGGAATACATACGGGTATGTGCCTTCGGCAACCTGGTCATGGCTATGTACAACTGCGTCAGCTCCATTCTCCGCGGTATGGGCGACAGCAAGCACCCCATGATTTTTGTCATCATTGCTTCCCTGCTGAACATTGTTCTGGACCTGCTCTTTGTTGGCCCCATGGGCATGGGCTGCTTCGGCGCTGCTTTGGCCACGGTAATCAGTCAGGCCATCAGTTGTATTCTGTGCTTTGGATTCACTTATCGTCATCGGGACGAGTTCAGCTTTGAGTACAAGCTTTCATCCTTCCGCATTGACCCTGCTGAATTTCCTCCCCTGCTGAAGCTGGGCATTCCCATGATGATTCAAAGCCTTTCCGTTACCGTATCCATGATGTTCATCACTGCCCGCGTAAACAACTACGGCCTAACCGCTGCCGCAGTTGCCGCAGTTGGAAGCAAGATTAACATGTTCTCCAGCATCGGCAGCCACGCCTTCAACGCCGCCGGCTCCACCTTGATCGGTCAGAACTTTGCCGCCGGAAAACACAAGCGCATTACCAGCACCCTGGGGGCTATCCTTCTTATTGGCTGTGCCTTTGCCGCTGTGATTGCCTTCTTAATTGTCCTTTTCCCGGAGCAGATTTTCGGAATTTTCAACCCCGACCCTGCCGTTTTGGAATTGTGCCACACCTACGTACCTATCAGCGTGATTGATGTATTCGGCTTCGCCACCCGCGCTGCCGCTTTTGCCTTCATTAACGGCATCGGCTTTGCCGCCCTCAGCTTTGTGGGCGGAATTCTGGATGGCGTGGTATGTCGTATCGGCTTTGCTCTGTTCTTTGAACTCGGTCTGGGCATGGGCCTCTACGGTCTCTGGCTGGGCAGCGTACTGGCCGGTCATGTCTTTCTCTTCGTCGGCGGCTTCTATTTCCTGTCCGGCCGCTGGAAAACCCGCAAAACCCTGATTGAATAATGCAGGAACACAAAAGGGCTGAGTCCATGTTACCATGAGCTCAGCCTTTTTGTGTTCTTTTTCTTATTCGAAAGCAGCCCGAACCATGCCGCACAGCAGCTCGGCCGTTTTCTTCGGGCCAAAGCGGCTGCTGTCCAGCATCAAATCCCGTCGGTCAAACACCGTCTTGACCCCATCACCGTAACGCAGGCGATAGAGCTCCCGGGCACGGTCAACCTCCAGAATGTTCTTGCGGGCCGTTTTTTCATCCATCCCCAGATACTCCGTGCAGTTTTTCACACGGGCCTCAAAGGGAGCATACAGATAAACATTCAGCACCCGGGGATAGTCCTTCAGAACGCCGTCGGCACATCGGCCTACAATAATGCAGGATGGTTTATCGGGATGGGCAAAGTCCCGGATGATTTCCGATTCTACCTGAAAAATTTCCTGTTGAACAGCCGGCATGTCTGAACCAAGCGTATTGACAAGACGGGAAAAGAAATTACCGCTCCGCTCCTCCGCATCACAAACCAGCGGAAGATCCAGCCCCATACGACGGGCCGCCTGCTCTACAATATCCCGGTCATAGTACTCAATGCCCAGCTCTTCTGCCATCAGGTGGGCTATGGTTGAGCCCATGCTGGCAAACTGCCTGGAAAGGGTTACGATGTATTTCTCCATTAGTCCTTCCTCCCCCTAATGGGTTTTATACCAGTTTCTTGCGTAGTTTTGATATACGTCCTCGGCTATTTTCTGCTTGCGGACAAAGCGCTCGTCCTTCGGGTCCCCATGGGGGCCGGCCATGAAGACAAAATGACCACCGGGGGCAAAGGTGTCCACATAGCGATAGAGGGCCTCGGTGTATTCCTCATCCGGGCATTCCAGACTGCTGATATAGCCGGTGTTATCCCAGCAGCCCTGCATGGTCAAGCGGTCACCGTATTTGGCCTTGATGCCAATTAGGTCGTTGCTTGTCTGCGCCGGATTCCAGCTGCAGATGCCCAAATCCATCCACTCGTCAATAAAGGCCTCACAGCGGCCGCAGTTGTGGTGGTCAATCAGGCAGCCGGCATCCCGGGCCAGGTCGGTATGGCGCTTGTAAAAGGGCTTCAACAGCTCCCGATACATCTTTAGGGAAAAGAAAGGGGCTGCCTGGGCCGCAGTAGCATCCGCCCGCATCTAAGCATCCGGCTTGGTGTACTGCGCCGCCTTTTCCACAACCAGCATGAAATACTCCGCCAGATAAGCAAACAGGGCGTATACCTCTTCCGGCTCCTCATACATGGCCAGCAGGGCGTTTTCAAAGCCCATGAAGCTGACCAGCGTCTGGAAATAGTCTCCGCCGCCGGTCATGATGACCTTGTTAACCCGGTCCTTTTCGCCAAAAACCGCCGGGTCTTTATAAAAGGCTTCCCAGTCCCTGCCGGACATGTCCGGGTTTTTGATGACATCCCGCCATTTGGTGATATCATCCAAAATAATGAAGCCCGGCTCAGGCATGGCGCCGAAATTGTTGTCCGGGCTGCCTACAAATTTTACCCCCCAAGGGCTGTAAACCGGGCCGTCGGGCGCCGAGATGGGCGTCAGCAGGTCAGCCTTGGCTCCCTCCATGCAGCCCTCGGCCATGGAGGGCAGATAATCCGGGATTTCCCCTTTCAGGAGCATCAGATAATTCTCTCTTGCTGTAATCTTTGACATGGCTCTTCCTCCTCTTTGACTTGAGGTGTGCGGGGTGACTTCTCTCCTGTCCTCATCAGAAGGGAAGGTGTCATCTGCGCGCAGCAGGTAAAAGCTTCTTCTTTTGTTTAATTATACTATTTATTGCCAATTATGCAAATAGTATTTTGAAAATATTGTCAATCCCCCTGCCGTCAAAGGGCACTCTCGTATTGACGAGGCTGGTCGGCAGGGGTATAATTTACGCTGTAGTATTATAGGATAGTGTTCGTACGGCCATGCCGGCGAACAGAAAGGAATACACAATGGATGTTTCTACTCATAGAAAGTCTAGAGAAAAATTCAAACACAACACCGTTATCCAGCTTCTTAAGCTGATTGATATTCTGTTTATCACCCTCCCTTTTGCTCTGTGCTGGTACATGTACTATGCCGACCGCATCATCAGCCCCTTTTATGCCAAGGGCAACTGGGTAGTTATTCTCATGTTTGGACTGATGTACTTTGTCTTCGTCCGTACCTACGACGGGCTTCACATCTCTCTCTACAGCGTGGCTGAAATGATATACAGTCAGGTTTTGGCCTTTTTGGTTTCGGACCTGTTCATCTACATCGTAATCTGTGTTCTCAGTAAAAAAATCGTAAACCTGCTGCCGGGCCTTGCCTGCATCGGCGCTCAGGCCATTCTCTGCACTCTGTGGTCCTGGGGGGCCAATCGGGGTTACTATCGCATGCTCAAGCCCCAGAAAACCGCCATTGTTTATGAAATCCGGGAAGGCATGGAGCATTTGATTCAATCCTATGGTTTGGCTAAAAAATACGATGTACAGCTGACCGTGGATGTCAATGAATGCCTGGCAAACCTGTCGGTGCTGGACTCTTACCAGACCGTTTTCCTCAGCGGTGTCCGCAGCCACAACCGCAACATCGTCTTGAAATACTGCATTGAGCGCGGTATTACCCTTTACATTATTCCCCGGGTCGGCGATGTGCTTCTCAACGGCAGTGCCCGGCTGCATCTGTTCCACCTGCCCATGCTGCGCACGGAGCGCTACAACCCCTCCCCCTTCTATCTCTTCATCAAACGCTTCTTTGATATTCTCGTTTCTGCCGTGGCTATCCTTGTTCTGTCCCCCCTGCTTGTCGTTGTATCCATTGCCATTAAGGCCAATGACGGCGGTCCGGTTCTGTATAAGCAGAAGCGTCTGACCAGGGACGCCCGGGAGTTTTATGTTTATAAATTCCGCAGCATGCGTGTGGACGCAGAAAAGGATGGCGTGGCCCGTCTGTCTACCGGTGATAAGGATGACCGCATCACTCCGGTGGGCCGCTTTATCCGCAAGGTTCGCATAGACGAGCTGCCTCAGCTCTTCAACATTCTCAATGGTGACATGTCTCTGGTAGGCCCCCGCCCGGAGCGGCCGGAAATTGAGGCAGAGTATTGTAAGGAAATGCCGGAATTCCACCTCCGCCTTCAGGCTAAGGCCGGCTTGACGGGCTATGCCCAGATTTACGGAAAGTACAACACCACTCCCTATGACAAGCTGATCATGGACCTTATGTATATTTCCAAACCCAGCCTGATTGAAGATATCAAGATTATTTTTGCCACGGTAAAAATTCTGTTTTTGCCGGAAAGCACGGAGGGCATTGCCGAAGGCCAGACTACCGCTGCCATTGCTCCCTCCAATAAAGACAAATAAGAAAAAGCAAGTCAATCATTAGGAGGAATCCGGATGCAAAACAACTTAGCCGGAACCGAAGTAACCGAAATACAGGAAAAGCTTTTGGGCATTCTCCTCTACTTTCAGGAGTTCTGCAAGGAGCACCAGCTGGGCTTTGTCCTGGCCGGCGGCACCGCTCTTGGTGCTGTCCGCCACAAGGGCTTTATTCCCTGGGACGATGACTTGGATGTATTCATGCTGCGTGAAGATTACGAAAAGCTGACCGACCTTTGGGCCCGGGATGCTGACAGCAGCCGCTTTGCCTGCGTCCGCAGTGACGACCGCGTCAACATCCATCACGCCGCCACCGAAATCAAAGACTCCAATACCACCTTTATCAACCGCCACAGTGTGGATGTGGACATGAATCAGGGCCTAATGATTGACGTCATCCCGCTGGACGGTGTCAAGGAAGGAAAGCTCGCTTCCCTTTGGCAAAAGGTTTGGTCCATGGTGTTCTGCTGCTTTAATTTTCAGCGTCTGCCGGAGCACAAGGGCAGGCTCACCTATCAGGCCACCAAAATTGCCTTGGGTCTGGTTCGGGGCTTTCGTACCCGTTACCGCATCTGGAAATTTGCCGAGAAGCAATTTGCTGTTTCTGATTTGTCCCGCCACCCCTATGTGGCCTCCTTCATTGAGGGAACGGCCATCATGAAGCAGCATTTCCCCAAGGAATGGTTTGAGAACCCCGCCTACCTGGAATTTGAGGGCCATCTCATGCCGGTAGCTGCGGATTATGACAGCTATCTGCGGATTTCCTACGGGGATTACATGGAGCTGCCTCCCGTAGAGGAGCGCATCTGCCGCCACGATGCCGTTTTTGTGGATTTGAACAACTGCTATTTAAAATACAAGGGAATTGAGTACTGCACCAAATCCTGAGTGCACAGCCATTCCTTTTCTGTGAGGTAACTGCAATGGGATTTTTAAAAAATGCCCTGTCCACCAGAAGGGCCATGCAAAAAACGCCCTCCATGCCCATGGTGCACGAGCTTTCCGACCAGGAGCTCAAGGCCCTGCAGGCCTGCTTTCTGGAGATTATCAAGGATATTGACCGGGTTTGCGAAAAGAGAGGCATCTGCTACATGGCCGCCGGTGGAACCGCACTTGGCTCCGTCCGCCATCAAGGCTTTATCCCCTGGGACGATGACGTGGATCTGCTCATGCCCAGGCCGGACCTAAAGCGCTTTTTGGAGATTTTTGATGAGGAGCTGGGGGATAAATACGAAATCACCTCCCCGGATTCCAAGTACCCGCTGGAAAGCATGATTACCGCTGTTTATAAAAAGAACACCTACAAGGCCAGCATTTCCACTCTTGATACCGATTTGCCCAAAGGCGTTCATATTGACCTTTTCCCCATTGAAACGGTTCCCGTAAACCCTCTGGCCCGCCGCATCAAGGGGCTGACTGCCATCTTCCTTCAGTATGTGGCCGTTTCCTCCCTCTTCCGGCATTTAAGCAGCGAAAATAAAAAGGAATTTTTCTATCAGACCCCGGCCGGCAAATTCAACTACCGTCTGCGCATGTTTGTCGGCGCCCTTTTCTCCTTCCGCAGCTATGAAAAATGGGCCGCCAGCTTTGACCGCTTTGTATCCTGCAAAACCGATACCGGCCTTTGGGCCGTCCCTACGGATATTGGCCATTACTTCGGCCATATCATGCCCAAGGAGGTTTACTATCCTCCCATCAAGGGGCCTTTTGTGGATATGCAGATTAACCTCCCCCACAATCCGGATGAATACCTGAAAAACCAGTACGGCGATTACATGACCATTCCTCCTGAGGCTGACCGGGAAAAGCACTGGTCCATTGGCTTCAGCCTGGATCTGGAGGCAGAAGGGAAAGCCTGACCTATGAGCAAGACAACCGCCCCCACCGGGCCTATTGATATTGTTATTCCCTGGGTTGACGGCGACGACCCCGCCTGGCGCGCCCAGCGCAGCCTGTATCGGGCCGATTCCAATGCGGATGGCAGCGACGCCCGCTATCGGGACTGGGACACCTTCCGCTACTGGTTCCGAGGTGTGGAGGAAAATGCCCCCTGGGTTCGCACCATCCATTTGATTACCTGGGGTCATCTGCCGGCCTGGCTCAACACCGACCATCCCAAGCTCCACATCGTCCGACACGAGGATTATATTCCCCGGGAATATCTGCCCACCTTCAGTTCTCACACCATTGAGCTCAACCTTCACCGCATTCCCGGCTTGAGTGAGCAATTCCTCTATTTCAATGACGATGTCTATCTCACCTCCCCGGCAGAGCCCTCCGATTTTTTCCGGGGTGGTCAGCCTGTAGATACAGCCGTGTTCGGCATCATCAAAAACTCCGACACTTCAAATTTTATGCCTTATATCATGCTGAACATGCTGGGCATTATTAACATGCACTTTTCCAAGCGCAGCATGCTTAAGCGCGACTTCCTTACGTGGTCCCCCCAGAACACCGGAAACGCCGACATGGCCTGTGGTTGCGGATGCGCTGGCCAGT
>JAKSQI010000071.1 GCA_024404215.1 Oscillospiraceae bacterium | reverse complement strand
GCTTAACAAGGCATATCAGGATTCGTTTCATTAGCCTTAACCTCCTGAATCAGCTCCAGCTTAGCAGCAAGCCGGAGAAAGTCTCGCTCCAGTTCATCATATCGGGCAGTTCTGCTTCTTACCCTTGCTACAACGATAACATCGTAACCCTTTTTCAGTTTACTCTTATTCAGCCGGAATATCTCGCGGAAACGGCGACGGATGCGATTGCGAACCACGGCTTTGCCCAGCTTTGTGCTGACAGTAATGCCCAGGCGGCAGTCACAGCGGTTGGGGCCCCGGCGCGCATACAGAACCAGCAGAGGGGAAGCAGCGCTTTTCCCTTTGCTGTAGATGCGGCGGAACTCGCTGTTCTTTTTGATGGTAACCGCAGCCTTCATGCCCTTCGCCTCCCTTTTGAAACACGGCAGAAACAGAAGTAGGGCGGAGGAATCCCCGCCCTGAAAAAGGTTTATTGCTTGTTAGCAGCCCGCATTAGGCAGACAGCTTAGCTCTGCCTCTGGCACGGCGACGGGCAAGGACCCTGCGGCCGTTCTTGGTGGACATTCTTTTGCGGAAACCATGCTCCTTAGCACGATGACGCTTCTTAGGCTGATAAGTTCTGACCATTGTGGCACCTCCTCAAATTTTGGTGTTATTACTCAACATCAATGGTTGGCTGTTAAGCCATTGAAGTAGTAGTCTAAACATATAGGCAATTTATTATAATAAATTCTCGTCCTCCTGTCAATCGCTTTTTCATTTTTCCTTAGGCTTGCCCCTCAGGTATTTTCCATAAAAACCCCTTCTTTGTTTCTTGACCCTTGACGGCTTTTATAATAAACTGATGAATGAGAAAGATACAATCCGCAGGATATCCCTGCAGGGTAAGGAGGATTAACATGATTTATAAAAATTACAAAGACACTGATTTAAAGCTGTCCCAGTTCGGCTATGGCTGCATGCGTCTGCCTACCACCACCGGCAATCCCGCTGACCCCATTGATTACGAAAAGGCCGGCGCTTTGATTGACTACGCCTACAATCACGGTGTGAACTACTTCGACACCGCCTTTGTTTATCACAACGGGGATTCCGAGCATTTCATCGGCCAGGCTCTGGCCAAATATCCCCGTGACACCTGGCATTTGGTAACCAAAATGCCTCCTTCTGCCCTGAAGGAGCCCGGGGATGTAGAAAAGGTATTTAACCAGCAGCTGAAGAACTGCGGCGTAGATTACTTTGACGTTTATCTCTGCCACGGCGTCATGGACCTCAACATGGATACCTTCACCAATGAAGAATTCGGCATTATCCCCTTTCTGGCCCGTATGAAGGAGGAAGGCAAAATCAAGAAGCTGGGCTTCTCCTCCCACTGCAGTCCCAAGGGGCTGGCCAAGTTCTGTGAAATCCATGATTGGGACATCGCCCAGATTCAGCTGAACTACTTTGACTGGGACTACCAGGATGCCAAGCAGCAGTATGAAATTCTCACAGCCCACAATATCCCCATCGTTGTTATGGAGCCCTGCCGCGGCGGCCGTCTGGTCACCCTGTGCGAAGAGAGCGTTGACATTTTGAAGAAGGCTGCCCCTGACCGCAGCACTGCCTCCTGGGCCTTCCGCTGGCTGCAGGGCCTGCCCAATGTTCAGGTCGTTCTGTCCGGCATGAACACCATGGAGCAGCTTACGGATAACCTAGCCACCTTTGACAGCCCCCAGCCTTTGAGCGCCGAGGAAGAGAAGGCCCTGGCCGAGGCCGTTAACGCCTTCAAGAGCCGCTTTACCGTACCCTGCACCGCCTGCCGTTACTGCAGCGAGTGCCCCCAAGGCCTGGATATTCCCACCATTCTGTCTGCCTACAACGATGTCTGCCTGACCGACAATCAGTTCATGCAGGGTGCCGCCGTCAAGGGCATGAAGGCCCATGGCGAGAACTGTAACCCCGCTGACTGCATTGGCTGCGGTGCCTGTCTGAAGGCCTGTCCCCAGAGCATTGATACCCCCAAAATCATGGCTGACTTTGTCAAGGTCATTGATGCCATCCCTTCATTCTTTAAGTAATACGCGGGTTTCCCGCATTTAGGAGGATATGCACATGAAGATGAATGCTGCTCTCGTTTGGGAGAAGGACGGCGATTTCAAAATTCAGGAGGTTGAGCTGGACGAGCCCAAGGCCAACGAGGTTCTGGTTAAGGTTGTCGGCGCCGGTGTCTGCCACACTGATACCACGGTGCGGAATCAGTCCGTTCCCGTTCCCCTGCCCGCTATTCTGGGCCACGAAGGCTCCGGTATTGTTGAAAAGGTTGGCAGCGCAGTAAAGGACGTAAAGGTTGGCGACCATGTTGTTTTGACCTATTATACCTGCGGCCACTGCCATGCCTGCCGTTCCGGTCATCCCAGCGGCTGTGAAAGCTACGGTCCGGTTAACTTCAGCGGCGTTCATGGTGACTGGACCCACCGTACCAGTTTGGAAGGCAAGCCCGTTTCCGAGTTTTTCGCTCAGGGCTCCTTTGCGGAATATGCCATCGTAGATGAAAATGCCTGCATTGTGGTAGAAGACAAGAGCCTGGATATTGGCCTCTTCGGTCCCTTGGGCTGCGGCATTATGACCGGTGCCGGTGCTGTCTGCAACAGTCTGAAACCCGAGGTCGGCTCCTCTATCGTCATTTTTGGCTGTGGCGGCGTTGGTCTGTCTGCTGTCATGATGGCAAAAGCCATGGGTTGCACCACCATCATCGGTGTAGACGCTGTCCCCTCCCGTCTGGAGCTGGCCAGGGAGCTGGGCTGCACCCACACCATTAACGGCAAGGAGGTCTCCGATATTCCTGCCGCCATCCGTGAGATTACCGGCATGGGCGCTGACTATAGCCTGGATACCACCGCCGTTCCTGCCTTGATGCTGGATGCCATTAACTGCCTGAAGATTTACGGTACCTGCACCGTTGTTGGCGTCAGCGGTGATAAGGTGGTTCCCATTGTCATGCAGGGCATGATTATGGGCATGGGACGTACCCTGAAGGGCTGCATTGAAGGCGATGCCGATCCCAAGCTCTTCATTCCTCGTCTCATTGAGCTCTACAAGGCCGGTCTCTTCCCCTTTGACCGTCTGATTACCGAGTACCCCTTTGAGGAAATCAATCAGGCCTTTGAGGATTCCAAAAACGGCAAGGCCATCAAACCTATTCTGCGCATCAGCAAATAAATGACTTTCCTTCCGCCGCAGCAGGGCTGCGGCGGAAGCTTTTCAGCTACGGAGGTAACCCATGGAGTGGAACATTCTTTTCCTTCTCAACAGCATTCTCTTCGGTATAGGCTTAGCCATGGATGCCTTTTCGGTTTCCCTTGCCAACGGCATGAATGAACCCCGGATGGCCCCCCGGCGCATGGCCAAGATAGCCGGCGTTTACGCCATCTTTCAAATTGTCATGCCCTTGATAGGCTGGTTCTGCGTCCACACCATAGCGGGGCTTTTCGCATCCTTTCAGCGCTTCATTCCCTGGATTGCCCTTCTTCTGCTGCTTTATATCGGCGGCAAAATGCTGATGGAAAGCCTGCAGGGCAAGGACGAAGAGGCCGAAGAGGCCTCAACCCTCAGCTTTGCCGCTCTGCTGCTGCAGGGTCTGGCCACCAGCATAGACGCCCTGTCGGTAGGCTTCACCATTGCCAACTACTCCGCCGCAGCAGCTGCTGCGGAATCACTGATTATCGGCATTGTCACCTTTCTCATCTGTATCGGCGGTCTTTTGCTGGGACGCAGGTTCGGGGTTAAGCTGGCAGGCAAGGCCGGCATCCTGGGGGGTATCATTTTAATTGCCATCGGCATTGAAATCTTCCTCAAGGGCATTCTGTAAAGAGTCGTTCCCTTAAACGCAAAGAGTCATGAGACGCATACAACAGCCTCTCATGACTCTTTTTCTATTTCGCTTCCTCTGATGGAAGCCCCTCACCACGCGGAGCTTCGTTCCGGGGATATGTCTCTATTCTAATATCTCCGGGGTCACCATTCTCAGCTTCAATGGTGCCTTCCACAACACGAAAAACAGGTCCAAAGGGGTTTTCCGGCTTTTCCTCCATCATCAGCTCGGCAGTAAACAGTCGCCCCTTTTTATCGATTAACTTCCGTTTTTTCACTGTTTTCCCGGCAAGAAATTTCTTTGCATCGGTCTTGGTGAAGGTAACATTGGCCAGAAGCTTCATCTTGGAATTCTTCCAAATAGAGAATTTGCAGCCCTCCCGATATCCGCTGCAGCCATAGCCTAGCTTGGCTTCGGTTACTTCCCGACCGCAGCGGGGGCAGCTGCCCAGTACCTCCGGCCCGTCATTGGTTATGGCCGCCAGACCAAAGGAAGCTCCGTAGGGCGATTCCGAACCATCATCATACAAAAACACATCACCGGAATAGGTTGTATTTTTTGCCTCAGAATACAGCTTTTTCATGTGAACCGTTGTTTCTGTCCGTCTGCGTCCATCCTTCCCCGTTTCCGGAATCCATCGACTCTTCAATAAAGTCCGTACCACCCCGCGGGTAATTCGGGTTTGACTCATCATGCCGGATTTGGCCTTTTTCCAAATAACAAAACGGCAGCCCTCTTTATAACCACTGCAGCCATAACCATTTTTCCCCTCTATCACATCTCGGCCGCAACGGGGACAGCTACCCAAAGGCACCGAAGGAGCCTGAAGAATTTCCGCCAGTCCAAAGGAAGCACCATAGGGCGATTCCCTTCCCTCATCCGCCAGATAAACCATGCCGGCATAGGTTTTTTTATGGGCCTCGGAATACAGCTTTGTACAAGGCACGACAGCCTGCGTTCGCATGCGCCCGGTGGGATGGCTTTCTCCATCATCGCCGTTTTTTTCCTCCGGAATCCAAGATGAATTCAAGAGCTCGTGCACCATGTCCGCAGTGATTTCCGTATGGCTCATCATCCCCTTTTCACTGTTCCTCCAGATAGTAAACCGACAGCCTTCTCGAAAGCCACTGCAGCCAAAGCCGTTTTGCCCCTCTATGATATCCCGTCCGCAGCGAGGACAGCTGCCCAGAATCAGGCGTCCCCGGCGCATGCTCTCCGGCACATAGTAGGCATCCACCCGGGGATAATCCCCCGCCACTACCTTTTGAATCATTTCCAGCACGCTGTCTGTCAGTGCCGCCCAAGGCTGACTTCCCTCCTGAATGGACTCCTGAATGGCCCACCAGTAGCCGGTCATATCCGGCTTTTTTAGTTCCTCCGGCAGAATGCGGTAAAGCTCCCGTCCCAAAGGCGTTGAACGGATTTGCTTTCCCTTGCTTTCAATGTAGCCTCTGAGCTCCAGATTATCAATGATGGCTGCCCGGGTAGCCGAGGTACCAATGCTGCCGTTTTCCCCCTTTTTCTCCTTATCCTTGGCCAGCAAAAGGGCCTTGGCCTTCGGGTCCTTCACATAGCGGGCAATACGGGTCATGTCCTCATTCAAGGAAGCCTTGGTATACCGGGGCGGCGCCTTGGTCTCCTTTCCCTCTGCTTTGGCAGAGTGGCAATGGCAGCCATAGCTGCCAGGACCAAGTAGGCTTAGGTTGCTTTCCTCCTCCTCGTCCGCTTCCTTGTCCCTGCCCTTCATCAAAACCAGATAGCCGGGCTTCAGCACCCGGGTAGAGGCCGCCTTCAGCAGTCCCCCCGGGGCAGGAACCTCCAGTGTCGTCCGCTCCTTCTCAGCCGGGGCCAGGAACTGGGCCATGAAATACTTGGTAATGGCCAGATAGACATTCCGTTCCTCCTCAGTCAGCTTGGACAGATCCAGCCGGCGATTCTGGGGGATGATGGCCGTATGGGCAGAGATGTTTTTATCATCAAAGGCGCGACTGTGGAGGGAAGTATCCAAGGGCAAGCGGCTGAAGGCCTTGCCGTAAGGCGTGGTCTGCAGGTTTTCCAGCACCTGAGAAACCGTTGCCGGTGACTGCTTATACTGCTCCTCCGACAGGTACTGGCAGTCAGAGCGGTTATAGGTAATGGCATTGTGATTATCCCGCAGGCTTTGGGTAATGGACAGGGTTTGGCTAGGGTCATAACCAAAGCGAGCCGAGCAATAGGTCTGCAGCTTAACCAGATTAAAGGGCAGGGGTGGCTGTTCCCGGATATCCTTGCGCTGAACCTGTCCATCGGAAAGGTCGACACCTGTCAGCGTCCGAACCAGCTCAGATACATAGCCCTCGTCGGTAAGGCGGCCATCCTCCAGCCGGGGATTATCCTTGGCTGGCTCATAGACAGCGGTTAGGCTTTGCCCCCCCAGCTCCAGCTCAGCCGTAATAGTGAAATAGGACTGCTTGGCATGGTTTTCAATGGCCATGTCTCTCTCTACCACCAGGCCCAGGGTGGGTGTCTGCACCCGGCCCACCGTCAGCATCTTCACGTGGGGATTTTTCAAAGAAAAATAGCGGCTGAAATTAAAGCCCACCATGATATCCGCTACACTGCGGGCATGGGCTGACCAACCGGCATTGACGCAGTCTTGATTATCCTTCATTTGGGTCAGGGCTTTTGCCAGGGCTGCCTCTGTCGTGTCACCGGTGGAAAGGCGCCAAACCGGCCCACGGTAGTCAAACCAACGGAGAATTTCATCAATCAGATATTGCCCTTCATCGTCCGGGTCCCCGGCATGAATGACGCACTCCGCCTCCTTCAACAGACTGCCAATCAACTGCAGCCGTTCCGTCTTGCCCTCTCCGGGCTTCTGACCCCAGTTTTCAAAATAAATAGGAAGGGCATCCAGCGTCCAGCGACGGTATTTCGCTTCGTCGTAGTCCTCAGGCTCCTTCAGAGTCAGCAAATGGCCGAAGGCAGACACAATCGTGTAGTTCCCTTTCTGTATATAACCATCCTGCCGCAGGCTCTTGCCCGGTATCGCATCCGCTATGGCCCTCGCCAGCATGGGCTTTTCTGCTACAATCAGTTTCATCCCGTTCCACCGGCAAAGTCGCTTTCTTTGCCTCCCCCTTTCTTCGTTTCCGCCAGTATACCACAGCCTGCCAAAATGTACCAGCTTCGCCCAAAAAGCAAAACACCCGGCAAAGCCGGGTGTTTTTGCTGCTTCGGCACGGAATAAAGATGCCGATTAACTTACATGGCGATTTCGGTTCTGGCAATCAGAGCGTCCTGAGCATCCTTGAATACTTCTACGAAGTAAGCAGAGAAGCCGGCAACGCGAACTACCAAATCCTGATACTCCTCGGGGTGAGCCTGAGCCTTTCTCATGGTCTCGGAGGAAATGATATTCAGCTGCAGCTCCATGCCGCCCTTTACGAAGTAGGTCTTCATAACATCGCGGAGCTTCTGCCAGCCGCCTTCACCGCGCAGAGCAGTGGGGTGGAACTTCATGTTGCAGAGGGTACCGTTGGCGTACTTGGACTGGTCAAACTTGGTGATGGAGTTAATCAGAGCATAAGGACCGCTCTTGTCCATGCCGGGTACAGGAGAGATACCGTCAGACAGCTGTTCGCCGGTGGTACGGCCATCGGGAGTAGCCCAGGTGATCTTACCCAGAGCAATGTTCAGGGTTACAGGCCAGCAGCCGGCAGTCCAGTGGCAGCCACGGGGGCTTACGCCTCTGGTAATACCGTCAGCATAGGTATCAGCAACAAACTTCAGATACTTATCGGCTTCGGGATCATCGTTACCGAAGTGAGAGGCTCTGCCCTTGATGTACTGATGCAGGTCTTCATAACCAACCCAGTTAGCCATAACAGCATCGTAGAGCTCTCTGGTGGTGCACTTCTTCTCACGGAAGCACATCTGGTCAATAATGTTGAGAGAGTCGGCAACGGTACCATGGCCGATAGAGGAGTTACCGGCACCATTGTACTTGGCGCCGCCCCACAGAACGTCCAAACCGCTTTCCATGCAGCCGTCCATGGTGGCAGACAGCAGAGGCAGGGGGTTATGGAAGCCGTAGATATACTCATAGCAGTTAACCATGGAAACCTGCCACTTGGTAAAGAAGTCCATCTGCTTGGCATAAGCATCCAAAACCTCCTCCATGGAGTTCATCTCATAGAGGTAGCCGGTTTCGGGAGCGGAGGGGCCATCAGGGTCGCCGGGCAGGACGAAGGGGTTCTTACCATTGTTGA
>JAKSQI010000070.1 GCA_024404215.1 Oscillospiraceae bacterium | reverse complement strand
CTCTGTCCAACATGTTCGGTTATGCAACCGATCTGCGCAGCAAGACTCAGGGCCGTGGTAACTACTCCATGGAACCCAGTCACTTCCAGGAAATTCCCAAGAACATTCAGGCTGAAATCATCAGCAAGAAGTAAGCATTTAAAAACTCTTGTAAATTAAGTAAGAATACTGTAAAATACAGTACATCTGCTATGTAACAAACTATTAGGAGGATAATTTCATGGCTAAAGCTAAATTTGAAAGAACCAAGCCCCATGTAAACATCGGTACCATTGGCCACGTTGACCACGGTAAGACCACTCTGACCGCTGCTATCACCAAGTATCTGGCTTTCTCCGGCAAGGCTAAGTACGAAGATTATGCATCTATCGACAAGGCTCCCGAAGAGAGAGAGCGTGGTATCACCATTAACACCGCTCACGTTGAGTATGAGACCGAAGCTCGTCACTATGCTCACGTTGACTGCCCGGGTCATGCTGACTACATCAAGAACATGATTACCGGTGCTGCCCAGATGGACGGTGCTATTCTGGTTATCGCTGCTTCCGATGGACCTATGGCTCAGACTCGTGAGCACATCCTGCTGGCCCGTCAGGTAGGCGTTCCCGCCATTGTTGTATTCCTGAACAAGTGCGATCAGGTTGACGACCCTGAACTGCTGGAACTGGTTGAGATGGAGGTTTCCGAACTGCTGGAGTCCTATGAGTTTGAAGGCTGCCCCATTGTTAAGGGTTCTGCTCTGAACGCTCTGGCTTCCACCAGTGAGGATCCTGCTGCTCCTGAGTATGCTTGCATCCAGGAACTGATGGACACCGTTGACAGCCACATTCCTACCCCTGAGCGTAAGGCCGACCAGCCCTTCCTGATGCCTGTTGAAGACGTATTCACCATTACCGGTCGTGGTACTGTTGCTACCGGTCGTGTTGAGCGTGGTCAGCTGAAGCTGAACGAGAAGGTTGAAATCGTTGGTCTGATGGATGAGCCCAAGGAGACCACCGTTACCGGTATTGAAATGTTCCGCAAGCTGCTGGACTATGCAGAAGCCGGCGACAACATCGGTACTCTGCTGCGTGGTATTGCCAAGACCGATATCGAGCGTGGTCAGGTTCTGGCTGCTCCCAAGTCCATTCATCCCCACACCAAGTTCTCCGGTCAGGTTTACGTACTGTCCAAGGACGAAGGTGGCCGTCACACTCCTTTCTTCAACAACTACAGACCTCAGTTCTATTTCCGTACCACTGACGTTACCGGTGTTATCACCCTGCCCGAAGGCACTGAAATGTGCATGCCCGGCGATAACGTTACCATGGACGTTGAGCTGATTACTCCTATCGCTATTGAAGAAGGTCTGCGCTTCGCTATCCGTGAAGGCGGCCGTACCGTAGGTTCCGGCGTTGTTACCGGTATCAACGAGTAATTCTTAAAACTTAAGCCCTGTGCTTCGGCACAGGGCTTTTTTCGTACAAAGCCCGTCGTTTATCGACGGGCTCTATTCATTGTGCGGGGTGATAGGTGGGAACGGCTTGAGCGATTAATTGACGCAAAAGCTCATGATTGGCTGGGTCAGCATTTCTCAACTGCTGCAGATGAACCAGAAACTCTTTCTGGTCAAATTGAATGGGGCTCCCAATAAAAATAGAGCGGTTTTCGGTGGTGCGAAGACCTTCTTCATCCATTAGCACTTCCTCATACAGTTTTTCGCCGGGACGGAGTCCGGTATATACTATGGGAATGTCAATCTCCGGAACAAATCCGGAGAGCAGAATCATTTTCCGTGCTAAATCATCAATTTTTACCGGGTCGCCCATATCCAGAACGTGGATATCTCCACCCTTGGCAAATGCGCAGGCTTGAAGTACGAGACTGACAGCTTCCGGGATGGTCATGAAAAAGCGATTAATATCCGGGTGGGTTACAGTAACCGGACCACCGGCTGCGATTTGTTTACGGAAGAGAGGAATTACACTGCCGTTGCTTCCCAGCACATTACCAAAACGGACAGCACTGAAGATGGTTTTATATTGGCCGTTCAGCATCTGTATTATCATTTCACACATACGTTTGCTTGCACCCATGACATTGGTTGGATTTACGGCCTTATCGGTTGAGATGAGAATGAAGCGTTCCGTGCCGGCTTCGGCAGCGGATTGGGCAACATTTAAGGTACCAAAAACATTGTTTTTGATCGCTTCTGCCGGAGAGTCTTCCATAAGGGGGACATGCTTATGCGCAGCAGCATGGAAGACCAAATTAGGATGGTAGGTAAACATCAGGCGTCGAATACAGTCAGCGTCGCGGACAGAACCAATTAAAACCGTAAGAGTTAAGTCGGGGTAAGTGTGGAGCAATTCCTGCTGGATTTCGTAGGCATTGTTTTCGTAGATATCAAAGATAATTAACTGAGCCGGTTTTTTGGCTGCCAGCTGTCGGCAGAGTTCACTGCCTATGCTGCCGCCACCGCCGGTAACCAAAACAGTTTTTCCCATAATCATGTCGTTGATTCCCAGAGAATCAACAGTGATTTCAGGACGCCCGAGGAGATCGTAGATATCAACATCCCGGATTTGCTTTATATTGACGTCGCCGTTGGCAACCTGAAAAATACCGGGAAGAGTCTTTAACTTACAGCCGGTTTGCTGGCAAATGGATAATATTTCCTGGCGCTCGTGAAAGCTCATGCTGGGAATTGCAAAAATGATTTCCTCAATATGATATCGTTCTGCTGAGCTTACGATTTGATCCCGACCACCGGATATGCGAACCCCCATTAGACGTTTACCTTTTTTTGCGGGATTATCATCTATAATACAGACTATTTTGTTTCGGGAATGAATACTGAATTGAAACTCTCGCAGAGCCGAGGCACCGGCAGAGCCGGCTCCAATCAGCATGGTTCGTTTTCCGGCCTTGTGACTCAGTAATAAACGGAAACGGCGAAGAAATCGATAGGAGAAGCGGGTGGCAACCAGAAAAAATCCCAAAAGGAAGGGGGCGAGAACCAAATAACTCTTCGGGAAGGGAATCTTAAACAGGTATTTCCACATTAGCTGCAGGAGTATGGATGCGGCAGATGCCAGAAAGATGTTTAACAGTTCCATAACACCGGCGTGAGCCCAAACGCTGACATAGAGATGCAGCATGGCAAATAATAATAAAAGCAGAATCGTATTAGGCAGGCAGGTTTTCAAAAGAGAAGAAAGAAAACCGGATTCAACCATGCTTTGAAACTGGAATTCAAAGCGTAGGTAGAGGGCTAGAATGCCGGAAAGATTGATGCTGAGAATGTCGGCCAACAAAAACATCAGAACGCGAACACGCTTTGTTTTATTGTTGAGTTCCAGGCGCTCCAGCAGCCGCGGCAACAGGGAACCAATAGCTTGCATGGAAACCTCCTCAATAGTTTTTCCATAGTATAGCATACTACTCGACGTTTAACTATAAGAAATAGAACAGAATTGCTTTTTTTCGTTGTAGGGAAAGGCTGCGTATGATATAATAAATTGATATATTGTTTAATTATTTGGATAGGAGTTTTCTTCTATGAGAAGAGTGAAAATCTATACAATTGTGATTTTTCTGCTGGTGCTGGTTCTGTATGCCGGCTCTCAGGTAAACAACAGAATCATAGCGGATACCAAGGCTCCGGTTTTCAGCTGTGAATCCGATACCCTGATGGTCAGCGTAGCTTCTGATGAATCGGACTTGCTGGAAGGCATTACAGCCCGAGACAACCGGGATGGCGATATAACCTCCGAAATCCGGGTTGGCAGCACTTCAAAGCTGATTAATGACAATACTGCCAAGGTTAGTTACTATGTTTTTGATCGCGCTGATAACATGGCTACCTATGAGCGATATATTCAATATACGGATTATCACAAGCCGGAAATAAGCATTGCCCGTTCTCTGATTTATGCTGCCGGTGAAAAGATTTCCATTACGGACCGTATTACTGCCGAAGATGTAATTGAAGGGGATATTTCTGCCAAGCTTCATGTATCTGCCACGGATGTCAGTGAAAACGTTGAGGGCTTGTATCATATCTCCGTTTTTGTAACCAACAGTATGGGGGACACTGCTGAAATGAAGCTTCCCATAGTAGTCACCTCAAATGGCTTGAACGATGGGGAAATCAAACTAACCAAGTATCTGGAAGTCCTGAAGGTTGGAGACAGCTTTAATCCCGAAGACTATCCGGTGGGGGGCATTACCTCTTCCGGACGGGAAGTCAGTCTGTCTGACTATACCATTACCAGCACAGTGGATATTGATGAGCCAGGAACCTATGTTGTGCAGTATACGGCCAAGTATTACGGCAATCGTGAGCTGTCCGGTTCTCTCATTGTAGTGGTGGAAGAGTAAGGAGGCAAAACATGGACGAAAAGAATACCCTTCATTTTGCGGATATTGAGCCTCTGTGTCTTCTTCGCCGGCTTCTAAAAAACATCTGGCTGGTTGTTTTAGCTGCACTTATTTTTGCCATGTCTGCCTCTCTGTATCTTCAGTATATTCGTAAGCCTGCCTATACTGCATCTATGACCTATGCAGTTACCTCAAAAAGGGTTTCTTATACATCTACCATGAATGCAACGGTAGCTCGTGAGGTTTCGGCTGTTTTTGCTGAGCTGATTGGCAGTGATATGATATCTCAGACCATTCGCCAATCCTCGCCTGAGCTTACGGACTTCTCCGGTACAATTTCTGCTTCTCAAATCGGGGAGAGCAATTTTATTTCTGTTTTGGTGAGTTCGGAATCACCGAGGCAGTCCTTTTTGGCGGTGCATTCGCTGATTGAATGCTTTCCAACCCTGTCCGATTATATTTCGGAAAATGCTTCCGTGCAGACTCTTCGTACACCGACAGTATCCCCTTATCCAACTAACAGCGTGAATGAAAGCAAAATCTGCAAGCTTTCTGCTGCGGCCGGTGCTGCTCTGATGATTCTCATCATCTGTGCCTTTGGTGTGTACAGCGAGACCATTCAAACTCGAGCCGGTGCCAGACACATGCTGGACAGTGAGGTAATTGCTACCATTTGCCACGAACGGAAAAACCGCACGGTCAAATCTGCATTGGTTTCTCGGAACACCAGCATTGCCGTTTTCTCACCAACTGTCAGCTTCTCCTATGCAGAGGCTATCGGTGGAATCTGCACACAAATTGAGCACGAAAAGCAAAAAAACGGTCGCCGGGTTTTCCTTATCTCCAGCGTAGGAGCCAATGAAGGAAAATCCACTGTTGCCGGCAACATAGCTGCCAGCCTGGCAGCAGGAGGAGCCAAGGTTACTCTTATGGATACGGACTTCCGGAATCCATCCCAGAATGCATTTTTTGGCGAAATCTATAATATGCCCCTCTCGTTGGACCGCCTGCTGGCCGAGCCCTTCGATGTTAACAAGCTGGGTAAGTGTGTACAGTACAGCCATAAGTATAATCTTTACATGATGTTCTCCAAACAGGCGGATAAGGGAGCAACGGAGCTTTTGACCGGAAGAACCCTGCCGAGGCTGCTGCGAGAGCTGACTGTCATGGATTATGTAATCATTGACTCGCCACCCATGGGTATTTTTCCCGATGCTGAGGTTTTGGCTGAACTGGTAGATGCCTCTATTCTGGTTGTTCGACAGGACCGCACTCCGGCTCCGGATATCAATGATGCAGCGGATGCCTTACGGAACAGCAAATCAACTTATCTGGGCTGTGTACTGAACGATATGATGGTATCCAGTTCTGAAAACGGCTATGGCTACGGCTATGGTTACGGCAAAAAGTACGGCTACGGGAAAAAATATGGCTACGGCTATGGTTACGGCCATAATCACAAAAGCAACGGGAAGAACGGCTCCCGGAAGGGAGGGGACAAATAATGGAAAATGAATACAAAGAGGAACAGCTGGATCTTTCCCTTTTGGCTGTGCGCTTTCTTCGGGCATTCAAACAACTCATTGTTCTGGTCCTAGTGCTTGCCATTTTAGGCAGCGGATACTATTGGTTTAAGGCGAAACGGGGATTCGTCCCTATGTATGAATCCCGCGCAGTGTTTTCTGTTTCTTCAGGCTATGGAACGGAGGACATTCTCAGCTACAGCTATTACTATGATAATGCAGCTGCCAGTCAGTTGGCTGATACCTTTCAGTATATTCTTGGTACGGATTTGATGCGGGAAATGATATTACAGCATCTGGACCGACCTTTTATCAATGGTTCCATTTCTTCAAGCTCAGTAGCCTCCACCAATATGCTGATTCTTACAGTGCGCTCATCCAATGCCGAGGATGCCTACCATATTCTGGAGGCTGTTATTGACTGTTACCCTCAGGTCGCCTGCTATATGGTTGAAAATGCTCAGGTTACCATCCGCAGTGCCCCTTCCATGCCTTCAAATCCCTATAATTCCTTCTCAGGAAAGCACGCCTTGGTGCGAGGTGCTGCGATGGGGCTGTTACTTGGTTTAATTTTGGTGTTGATAAAGGCACTGCTCAGTCAATCCATTCATTCCGCTGAGGAACTGAAAAAGCTGGCCAATATGAATGTTTTGGCGGCATTGCCTTGGGTTTCTGTAAAAAAACGACGTAAGGGTGCAGAGGATCAGGTTAGCATTGACGAGTCCTATATGGAGACAGTACGTGGGGCCAGAATCAAAATGCTGAAAGATGTGCCGTCAAAATCCTGCGGGGTATTCCTCATTACATCAACTCTTGCCGGTGAAGGCAAGTCTACCTTCTCGGTTGCCATGGCTCGTTCTTTGGTAAGAGACGGAAAACGTGTTCTGCTGGTGGATGCGGATATTCGAAAGCAGGGCTTAAGAAGCAAACTGAATATTAAGGAGAACTCCTTAGGCCTTCTGGACTATATAACACGGAAGGAATTAAACCCGCTCGGCTGTATTCGAAAGTTGGAGGAGGGCTTTGATATTGTAGTTGGCATGGAAACCACTTCCACCCGACTGGTACCGGATTCCGCCAGAATGCGCTGTTTTTTTGATGAATGTAAAAAGCGGTATGATATTATTCTGCTGGACTCTGCGCCCTGCGGAATTGTATCCGATACAGCTTCCCTGTGTTCCTTTGCGGATGGTGTTATCTATTTGGTTCGCCAGGACTATGTGCCCCGCAATCGAGTTTTAGATGGTGTTCAGAGCCTTTACAGTAAGGGTGCCGTTTTCACAGGCTGTGTGCTCAATGGTGTGAGCCGCTCTCATCGTAAGGGTTATGGCTACGGTTATGGCTACGGTTATGGCTATGGCTATGGCTATGGCTATGGACGTTATGGCAAGAAGAAAAAGAAAAAAGAAGATGCATAAACATAAAAACAGTCCCTGCTTAGGAATAAGCAGAGACTGTTTTTTCGTTTAGCAGTCAATAGGAAAAGCTTCCTCGTTACCCTCGGACAGGGCCTTTAAAACCATGGCTTGGTAGGAACGGGCCAAAAGTGCATGCTGCAGGGTTTGGGCGAGGGGGGTGTCGTGGTTCGTCTGTACTCCGGAAAGCTCCGTGTAGAACAGCTGATACAGAGTTTGCAGTGTAGCATCCGCCTGCTGGCCAAGAAGGATGATACGACCAATTTCCGGAATGGGAAGAACCGGCTTGAGCAGGCAGACAATAAGCAGGGCGGCCAAATGAGGCCGATTATACTTCTTTTTTACCGGAGCAGGAATAATGCTTTGCTTGACATAGTTGTTTACCATGGAAGGTGTAAGATCCTTGCTGTAGGACTCGGGGCCTCCCTTAAGATAGCGAGTAATCAAAGCCAAAAGCTGGTCCATATAAATATCCAAATCGGGCATCTCCTCCCATTTGGGAAGGCAGAGACCTTCCAACCCGGTAAATGGGAAAATGTTTGAATCAATAGCCGCCATAACCATCACTCCTAACGGGTATTATATCACGGAGCTTTCTGCTAAACAAGCAGAAAAAAACAGATTGACAAATATCGGAAAATATTATATCTTGTATTAAAAACCAGATGTAATGATAATTGATAGCGTGAGGTGCGGTTATGAGTGAAAACAAAATACTCTTTTTTGGGGATTCTGTGATGAAGGGAATTGTATATGATGGTGTACCGGGCAAGTATCACCTATGCCGGGATAAGCTGATGATTCCCGGTATAGATTTTCAAAACCGCTGCCGCATGGGGGCAACCAT
>JAKSQI010000007.1 GCA_024404215.1 Oscillospiraceae bacterium | reverse complement strand
GCTGACCTCTTGAATGCCATTCAAGCGCTCTCCCAGCTGAGCTATACCCCCATATTGTAATGTTTGCTTTCGTCATTCGCGATTGCTTGATTAATATACCAGTTTGTTCTTAATTTGTCAACAACTTTTTTAAACTTTCTTCTTTTTTTCTTTTTTGGGAAAGCTGGCGGAGAGAAAAACTCTCCGCCAGTGGAAAAGGCTTAGCCTTTGCTTCCCTTCAGGGCCTTCATCCGGAGGGAATGATCCAGAATGCTCTTTCGCATGCGTAGACTTTCCGGCGTAACCTCCAGCAGTTCATCGTCTGCCAGGAACTCCAGACATTGCTCCAAGCTCAGGTTGCGGGGCGGAACCAAGCGCAGGGCATCATCACTGCCGGCAGCACGCATGTTGGTCAATTGCTTTTTCTTGCAGACATTAACAGACATATCGTCTGCCTTGGGAGAAACACCTACAATCATGCCCGCATATACAGCCGTACCGGGACCAATAAAGAGTGTACCGCGGTCCTGGGCATTAAAGAGACCATAGCCTACAGCTTCGCCGGTTTCAAAAGCAATCAAGCTTCCGGTGCTGCGGCGTGAAAGCTCACCTTTATAGGGCTCATACTTCTCGAAGGTACTGCTCATAATACCTTCGCCGCGGGTATCAGTCAAAAACTCGTTGCGATAGCCAAACAGTCCTCGCGAGGGAACCAAAAACTGCAGGCGGGTACGACTGCCCATGGGAGTCATCTCCAGGAACTCGCCCTTGCGGCTGCTCAGCTTCTCAATAACAGCACCGACAGCATTCTCAGGTACATCACAGACCACACGCTCAATCGGCTCGCAATTTACGCCGTCAATTTCCTTATTCAAAACACGGGGAGGAGAAACCTGGAATTCGTAATTTTCGCGGCGCATGGTCTCAATAAGAATGGACAGGTGCATTTCACCGCGGCCGGCAACATTAAAGGAATCGCTGTTGGGAACCTCTGTAACCCGGAGAGAAACATCCTTCAAGGTCTCACGCAGCAGGCGGTCTCTGATTTGTCTTGTGGTAACATACTTTCCTTCCCGACCTGCAAAGGGGCTATCATTAACTGAGAAGGTCATTTCCATTGTTGGAGCGGAAATCTGAACAAAGGGCAGAGCCTCCGGAGCAGATACGTCACAAATGGTATCACCAATGGTTACATCGCCAATGCCGGACAGGGCAATAATATTGCCGGCAGAGGACTGGTTTACAGGGACACGGGCCAGGCCATCAAATTCGTATAGGCTGACCGCCTTTGCCTTTTTCACACTGCTGCCCTCGTGATAATTGCAGACCGCAATTTCCTGATTCTGCTTAATGGTTCCACGTTCAATGCGTCCAATGGCAATGCGTCCTACATACTCGTTATAGTCAACGGAGGAAACCAGCATCTGGAGGGGCGCTTCTGTATCCACGCTGGGGGCCGGAATATAATCCAAAATCGTATCAAACAGAGGCTGCAAATCCGTCCCTACGACATCAGGAGAATAGGAAGCCGTGCCCTGACGACCGGAACAGAAGAGCATAGGAGAATCTAATTGCTCGTCGGTAGCATCCAAATCCAGAAGCAACTCCAGAACCTCGTCAATTACCTCGCTGATGCGGGCATCGGGACGGTCAATCTTATTAACGACAACAATAACACGGTGTCCAAGAGCCAAGGCATGCTGCAGAACAAAGCGGGTCTGCGGCATGGCCCCCTCGGCAGCATCAACCAGCAAACTAACACCGTTTACCATTTTAAGTATGCGCTCAACCTCTCCGCCGAAATCCGCATGGCCCGGAGTATCTACAATGTTGATTTTTACATCCTTGTATGTAATGGCTGTGTTCTTTGCCAAAATGGTAATACCGCGCTCACGCTCCAAATCGTTGGAATCCATGACACGGTCCTGAACTGCCTGATTCTCACGAAAAACGCCGGATTGCTTCAGCATTTCATCAACCAAGGTTGTCTTACCGTGGTCAACGTGAGCAATAATGGCAACATTCCTTAATTCGCTCATATGTTCAACTCCTGTTTATCTCATAATACTGCTTTTTTAAACTAAAGTATTATACATACTTTCGGTATTGTTGCCAATACTTTTCTTTCAGATTCTCCACTTCACATTCAGTTTTTTTATTTTTTATCCTGCACAGAGTCTCGTATGAGTGCAAGCAATCCGCAGTTAAAACAGAAACCGACATAAAGAAAAGGAAATACCGCCTAAGGTCTTGCAATCATTTACATAATTCTATATAATACTTTTGAATTTTCTATTATGGCGGTTTGTGTGTGTCCGCCGATAGAATGCTTTCTTATGATTATTTGTCACTCACAAATACTATATGTTGTCAGGTGGCTTTTTTATGACTAGATATATTGTTAACGGCAGGAAACCGCTTTTCGGTGAAATTGACATCAGCGGTGCCAAAAATGCTGCAGTTGCCATTATCCCTGCAGCGCTTATGGTAAATGGTATCTGCCGTATTGAAAATGTTCCCCAGATTTCCGATGTAACCATGTTTTTTCATATTTTGGAGGAAATGGGTGCTTCTGTCCGTACCATCAACAAGAACACCATGGAAATTGACTGCAGCCGCATCAACAAAGCGGAAGCAACCTCTGATTTAATGCGTAAAATCCGTGCCTCCTATTACTTGATTGGAGCCATGCTTAGCCGTTTTGGCGAAGCCACTGTAGCTATGCCCGGCGGTTGCAATTTTGGCGGCGTCCGTCCCATTGATCAGCATATCAAGGGTTTTGAAGCCATGGGAGCCGAGGTTGAGGTTCTTAATGGTATGATTATCTGCAGAACCCAAGGTGGTTTGAAGGGCGCTTCCGTTTATATGGATGTCGTATCCGTGGGCGCAACCATAAATGTCATGTTGGCGGCCGCTCTGGCCAAGGGAACTACCATCATAGAAAATGCCGCCCGGGAGCCCCATATTGTTGATTTGGCCAATTTTCTAAACTCCATGGGGGCCGATATCCGGGGAGCCGGTACCAACGTGATTAAGATTCGCGGGGTTTCTCAGCTTCATGGCGGCACCTATTCCATCATTCCCGACCAGATTGAAGCCGGAACCTATATGGCCGCTGTCGCCGGTGCCGGTGGCGATGTTTTGATTAAAAATGTTATTCCCAAGCACATGGACTGCATCTCCTGCAAGCTCCGCGAGATGGGCGTTTCCGTCATTGACTACGAGGACTCCATCCGCGTCAGCCGTACAAGCCCCAGTCGCAAAACCAATGTAAAAACACTTCCCTACCCGGGCTTTCCCACGGATATGCAGCCGCAGATTTCTGCCGTCCTTTGTCTTGCTCAAGGAACAAGCATCATTTCCGAAGGCGTTTGGGACAACCGCTATAAATATGTGGACGAGTTGTCCAAAATGGGTGCTAGAATTAAAGTAGACGGCCGCACCGCCGTTATAGAAGGTGTCACCAAGCTTTCCGGGGCTCCCATTCGTGCCATGGATTTGCGCGCCGGCGCTGCTTTGGTGATTGCAGGGCTTTGTGCTAACGGGACTACCTGTATTGAAGGCGTCAACTACATTGAACGGGGCTATGAAAGCATTATTGAAAAGCTTCAGGGTGTCGGTGCCGACATACATGAGGAGTTTACCCCCGATGATGACGGGCTCAAGACCGCATCCGTGGGCTAACCCAATTTCAACACTCGCATCAATGGCAGAGGTTTCTCCTCTGCCATTGTTTCTGTACAGAAAATGGTGGTAATATGCAAATTTGTACGCTAGCCTCTTCCTCAGCCGGGAACTGTGCCCTCCTCAGTCATAATAAAGTCCGTCTGTTATTGGATGCCGGCATTTCCTGCCGCCGCATTCTATCCTCCCTGCAAGCTCTTCAGGTTGACCCTGAGTCTCTTGATGGGATAGTTATAACTCACGAGCATTCAGACCACATTTGCGGTCTAACCAATCTTTGCAGAAAAATTGCGCTTCCTATTTATGCCCCTGCCGGAGTAGCAGAGGGAGTCCGAGAGTTTTGCCCGGAAACCGCCCCCTATCTTCAGGTAATACCTGTTGGAGAGGATATCCCCTTTCGTGATATTGCCATCCGGGCCTTTCACACACCTCACGATACACGTGAAAGTGTAGGTTACCGTTTTACGGCGGGTCAGCGCAGCTTCGCCCTCGCTACCGATCTAGGGCACATTTCAGAGGAAGTGCTGTCAGCCCTCTTAGGATCTCAGGTCGTTTTGATAGAGGCCAATTATGACCAAGCTGCCTTAAAGGCCGGTCCTTATCCGCCTTCTTTAAAAAGACGCATTCTGTCGGACCATGGTCACCTTTCCAATCGCCTTTGCGGACTCCTGGCCGGAAGGCTTTGGAAGGAAGGTGCTCATACCATTCTGTTAGGCCATTTAAGTAAGGAAAACAATCGGCCTGAATGGGCTTTGGAAACCGTCACCCGTCATATGAAAGAAGTCGGTGCCGTTCCGGGAGAAAACTGCCGTCTTCTGGTTGCCCCCCGCAGCGACTGCAGCGAAATCGTAGAGGTGTAGACTATGCAGAGCATACATATCATTTGCATCGGCAAGCTGAAGGAGGCCTTTTACACAGAAGCCGTCAAAGAGTATTCAAAACGCCTCAGTTCCCATTGCATTCTGACCATTGAAGAGCTTCCGGAGGTTCGCCTGTCACAGACTCCCTCCCCAACAGAGATTCGGTCCGCTCTGCAAAAGGAAGCGGAAAATATTCAATCCAGAATTCCCAAAGGCTCTGCAATAATTGCTATGTGCATTGAGGGGAAAACCCGTTCCAGTGAAGACTTTGCTTCCCTTCTGGCAGACTATGGAAACCGCGGTGTCTCCCGCCTCTGCTTTCTTATCGGTGGATCCTTCGGTTTGGATGCTGAACTGAAAGCCAAAGCAGATGTCCGTTTGAGCATGTCCCCCATGACCTTTCCCCACCATTTAGCCCGGGTCATGCTGCTGGAACAGATATACCGTGGATTCCAAATTCAGTTAGGCAGTAAATATCATAAATAAAAGCAGACCGAACACAGATAAGTGTTCGGTCTGTTACTATATACGCTCAAATCTCAAAGGATATCATCCTCATAGTCTTCAAACTCTCTTCTGCAAAGATAACGACGCTTTAGGGAATCCAGCTTTTCACGGGCCATGTCCAAAGCATCCAGTAGTTCATTCTTGTAAAACAGAATGGCTGCTACAGCCGCAGCAAGGACGGCAACAATAATAAGCACTTTAATAACACAGGCAGCTTTCTTCTTCATAACTAACATCCTTTCTGTTCATTTACTTATATTGTATCTCATTCCCGTGGGAAACGCAACAGGTATCCCATAAAAAAGCACGGCTTGTACTATACCGAGGACAAGATACTATCCATAACTGCACAACAGCCCCTTTTTGCTTCCACAATGCTTGCTTTTCCAAGAATATACTATATAATATAATAAAATGTCAATAATATACCAACATATAGGGGACCCATATGAAAAAAACAGTTAAGAAACCGGAATATAACAACGAGAGCATCGTCAGTTTGAAGGGGGCCGACCGTGTTCGCAAGCGCCCCGGAGTAATTTTCGGCTCAGACGGACTGGATGGCTGTGAGCATGCCGTTTTTGAAATTCTGTCTAATTCTATAGACGAAGCTCGCGAAGGCCACGGAGACACCATCACAGTAACCCGTTTTTCAGATTTGTCTATCCAGGTGGAGGATTTTGGACGAGGATGCCCGGTAGACTGGAATGCTTCAGAAGGACGTTATAACTGGGAACTGGTTTTCTGCGAACTTTATGCCGGTGGCAAATACAGCAACGAAGAAAGCGAAAACTACGAATTCAGCTTAGGCTTGAATGGATTGGGCTCCTGCGCAACTCAGTATGCCTCGGAGTACATGAATGTCACCGTTTGGCGTGATGGCTTTCAGTATGAACTCACCTTTGAAAAGGGGGAGATTAAAGGGCAACTGCAGAAAGAAGACTATAAAGGGAAGCGAACCGGTACCAGAACTCACTGGAAGCCCGATTTAGAAGTATTTACTGATATCAGCATCCCTGCAGAGTATTTTAGGGATGTTATGAAACGACAGGCGGTTGTAAACCCGGGCGTTCGCTTTGTTTTTCGCAACGAAGGTGCTTCCGGCTTTGAGGAGGAGGAATTCTTCTACGAAAAAGGCATTGAAGATTATGTAAATGAGATTGCCAATCTTCAGTATCTTACCCCACCCTTTTGCATGGAAACTGAGCGCAGAGGACGTGACCGCGAGGACAAACCAGAGTATAAGGTTCGCCTGACAGCCGTTTTTTGCTTCTCAAACAAAATCCAGCGCATTGAATACTATCATAATTCCTCCTGGCTGGAGCATGGCGGTTCCCCTGAAAAGGCAACAAAAAATGCCTTTGTCTACGCCATTGACGCCTACATCAAAAAGACCAATAAATATCAGAAAAACGAAAGTAAAATCACTTTTCCGGATGTTCAGGACTGCCTCATTTTGGTTACCAACTGCTTCTCAACTCAGACGAGCTATGAAAACCAAACGAAAAAGGCCATCACTAATAAATTTGTCCAGGAGGCTATGACTGACTTTTTTCGCAGCCAGCTAGAAGTCTATTTCATTGAACATCCCCAAGAGGCTGACAAGATTGCAGAGCAGGTTCTTATTAATAAGCGCAGCCGTGAAGCTGCAGAAAAAACTCGTTTGAACATCGGCAAAAAGCTGGCGGGTTCCTTAGATTTAAGCAATCGTGTTCAGAAATTTGTTGACTGCCGCAGCAAGGATACCTCCCGCCGTGAGATTTATATAGTAGAGGGCGACTCCGCATTGGGTGCCTGCAAACAGAGCCGAGATGCAGAGTTTCAGGGCATCATGCCGGTCCGCGGCAAAATTCTAAACTGTCTTAAGGCTGATTATGCCCGTATTTTCAAAAGTGAGATCATTACCGATTTGCTTAAAGTCCTCGGCTGCGGCGTAGAAGTCAACACAGGAAAGAAAAAGGATTTGTCCTCCTTCAGTTTAGAGAGTCTGCGCTGGAATAAGGTCATCATCTGTACTGACGCCGACGTAGATGGATATCAAATCCGAACCTTGATTTTAACTATGCTCTACCGTCTGGTTCCCACCTTGATTCAGGAAGGCTACGTCTATATTGCCGAATCGCCGCTTTTTGAAATAAATGCAAAGGGGAAAACCTGGTTTGCTTATTCAGAAAGAGAAAAAGCTGAAATTCTTAAAACACTGGAAGGGACCAAATATACCATAAGCCGAAGCAAGGGTCTCGGTGAAAATGACCCGGATATGATGTGGCTGACCACTATGAACCCGGAGACCCGCAGACTGATTAAAGTCATGCCCCGGGATGCTGAAGCGACATCACAAATGTTTGATTTGCTCCTTGGGGATAATCTCACAGGACGAAAACAGCATATTGCCGAGCACGGCCACGAGTTTCTGGATCTGGCCGATTTATCCTGACAAGGGAGAGAAGAACTATGGCCAAGAAGAAAAACAGTTCCGAAGCTCCGCAGAAGCGCAGCAATCCCAACGTTATGGGTCTTCATGCAGAGGTTCTTGAGCAGCCTATAACCGATACACTTGAAACCAACTATATGCCCTATGCTATGAGCGTCATCGTTTCCCGTGCTATCCCGGAAATTGACGGTTTTAAGCCCAGCCACCGCAAACTGCTCTACACCATGTATAAGATGGGACTATTAAATGGAGCCCGAACCAAGTCAGCTAATATCGTCGGGTCCACTATGCGGCTCAATCCACATGGTGATTCCGCCATTTACGAGACTATGGTACGCCTCTCCAAAGGCTATGGAGCCCTTTTAACCCCCTTTGTAGACAGCAAGGGTAATTTCGGCAAGGTATATTCTCGCGATATGTCCTATGCCGCTTCCCGCTATACGGAAGCCAAACTCTCAGATATTTGTCGGGAGCTCTTCAGTGACATTGACAAGGACACCGTAGATTTGGTAGACAACTATGACAGCACCATGCTGGAGCCGGTTCTCCTGCCTACTACCTTCCCCAACATTCTGGTCAGCGCCAATACCGGCATCGCTGTAGGCATGGCTTCTAATATCTGTGGCTTTAACCTAACGGAAGTATGCCAAACAGCGATTGAACTGATTCAGAATCCCAATCATGACATCATGACCACTCTGCCCGCTCCGGATTTTCCTACAGGCGGTGAACTGATTTTCAATGTTGATGAAATGGCAGAAATATACCGTACCGGACGAGGAAGCTTTCGCGTTAGAAGCAAGTGGCGCTATCTCAAGAGTGAAAACCTGATTGAGGTTTATGAGCTTCCTTACACAACAACAGCAGAAGCTGTTATTGACAAAATAGCTGAACTGGTAAAGTCCGGTAAACTGAAGGAAATCTCCGATATGCGTGATGAGACCGACCTCTCCGGCTTGAAGCTTGCCATTGACCTCAAAAGAGGCGTTGACCCGGAAAAGCTGATGGCAAAGCTCTTCAAATCCACGCCTTTGATGGATAGCTACCCTTGTAATTTCAACGTTCTCATCAGTGGCATGCCAAAGGTGATGGGAGTGAAAGAAATATTAGATGAGTGGACTGCCTGGCGTGCCGAATGTGTCCGTCGTCGGGTTTTTCATGACCTATCCGGTAAAAAAGACAAACTGCATCTGTTGCTTGGTTTGGGTAAAATTCTGTTGGACATTGACAAAGCTATTGATATCATCCGCAACACGGAAGAAGAGGCTGAGGTTGTCCCTAACCTAATGATTGGCTTTGGCATTGACGAGATTCAAGCAGAATATGTTGCTGAAATCAAATTGCGCAACATTAATCGTGAGTATATTTTAAAGCGGACACAGGAAACCGAGAACCTGAAAAAGGAAATTGAGGATTTGGAGGATTTGCTGAATAGCCGCCGTCGCATTCGTAATACCATCATTGCCGAATTGAAGCAAACGATAAAAAAATACGGTCAGCCCCGCCGGACCACCATAGTATTTGATGATGCTCTTGAAACTGAGCCGGATATGGAGACTCCCCCTTCCTACCCGGTTACCCTTTTTCTCTCTGCAGACGGCTATTTCAAAAAGATTACTGCCCAGTCTCTGCGTATGAGCAGTGAGCAAAAATACAAGGAAAACGATAGTCTGCTTCAGAGTTTTGAGTCCGATAATTCCGCCGAGCTCTTGCTGTTCACCAATCAATGTCAGGTTTATAAAACACGTGTCTCCGATTTTGAAGATACAAAGGCCTCTGCTTTAGGCACCTACCTGCCATCCGTTTTGGGAATGGATGAAGGTGAAACCGTTCTCTACATGATGCAGGCAGGAAAGTACGAAGGACATCTGCTCTTTTTCTTTGAGAATGGAAAGACTGCCCGAGTAGAACTGGCCTCTTATGCAACAAAAACCAATCGGCGCAAGCTGACCGGCGCCTATAGTGATAAATCCCCGCTGAAAACCATTTTGCCTTTGGAAGGGGATTTGGACCTGGCAGTACATACAAAGGAAGGCCGGACTCTAATTTTCAGTTCCTCCCTCATTCCTTTGAAAACCACCCGCAGCACCCAGGGGGTTTCAGTCATCTCCTTAAAGAAAAAAGACTCTGTGAAGTACGCGGAACGTCTTCAGGATTCAGCCATAAAAAACATCGCCCGCTATCGGGTTAAAACCATCCCTGGCACCGGAGCTCCCCTGCGTGGCGAGGACTGCGGTGAACAACAGCTGAACCTCTTTTAATCACGGAGGCAGCCTATGAAGCGTTTGATTCTTGTTTTGATGCTGCTGTCTCTTCTCCCCGGCTTGTTAGGCTGTGAATCCGTTCTTGATGGAGAGGTTTCTGTTATTCAGCCCTACGCAGTGGGAAACAGCCAGCCTGCCATGGATTATCCGGAGGAAACTCTGATTCTAAACACCGATGACGAATTTCGTGCAGCCGTTGAAAACATGATTGCCAACGGGGAGGCATCTGCAGCTTTTCGCATTCCTCTTTCCGAGGATATGGAGAACAGAGAAACTGAATTGGAAGAATACTGCCAGTCCATTGCGCTCTCCTCCCCCCTCGGTTCCTATGCAGTTTACTACATCACCTGTAAGCTAACCCCCATTGTTTCCTATTACACCTGCAATGTTACCATTACCTACAAGCGCAGCACCGAGTCCCTTCAAAACATAACCAGGATTTCTTCCGCCCGCTTTTTTGAGTCCCGCCTTCTTTCCGCCCTATCCGGTTATGAGGATAGTCTCACCTTCCAAACCTCTGTAGACAGTCTGACTACCGACTATATTATTTCTGAAATAGAGCGTCTATCTCAAGAGCACCCTTTGATGATAGTAATGCCGCCCGACGCAGGCATTACCAACTATCCCTCGTCCACCGGGACCCGTATTACAGAAATTGACTTTCAATGGTCCTATACTCGCCTGGTTCTTTCAGATATGCAAAATCGGCTTTTGAATAATGTAGACGATATCATCAGCCGGTCGGAAGACACCGGGGATTATGGTCTATTGACCTCCTTCTACGGAGCCTTTCAAAACATCACCCTGCTACAGGAACCTATTAATCCCCTCTCCAATACTGCCTATGGCGTTTTAGTCGGCAAAGCCGGTACCTCTTTAGGCTTCGCTCTTGGCTTCAAGGCCCTGTGTGACCGACTGGGCATGGATTGCAAGATTATAGACGGCTGGTTGGACGGCAAAGAGCATTATTGGAATCTTGTCAATTGCGACGGAAGCTGGTATCATATAGACTCGTCCGAGAATACAGCAGATATTCTTCTTTTCGGTGATAACAGCATGCAGGGGCGCTACTTTTGGGCCACCGAGGAGTACCCATCCTGCCCAACTGATTATTCTCCTCGTCTCAACAGCCAATCCGATTTCGTCCTACCAGAAGAATGATTATTCCGATTCAGTTAGGAGAACCTATGAACTTTCATTTTAGAAAAGCTGTAAACGGCTTCAACCGTGAAGATGTCATTAACTATGTTAAAAAGCAGGCCTATGCCATGGACCAGCTTCGGCAGACAAATGCGCAGCTGGAACGGGAATTGGAAGCTCTGCAGCAAGAATTGGAGCAAAACCGCTTTGACCGAGCCAGTTTGGAGGTCTGCCGTGGTGAATTCAACAGTCTGCAGGAAACCCATCGTCGGCTAACCGCCGATGTGAGCCGAGTAGCTGAAGAGCTTACTCTTTTAATAAGTGCCGAGGATGCCACTACTAGTACGGAGGATGAAACATGAAGGACTATGAACTGACTACAGAAAACCTGCGGCAGGCAATTCCACAGCTGCAGGTAGGTGACCGTGTCTATCTAACCGGAACCGTTTACACCTCCCGGGATGCAGCCCACAAGGAGCTCTTTCGCCTTTTGGATCAAGGCGAACCCCTCCCTTATGATTTGAAGGATGCCGTCATCTACTATGCCGGACCTACTCCCGGTCACGACGGGATGGCTGTTGGTTCCTGCGGCCCAACAACTTCTTCCCGCATGGATGGCTTTGCCCCCCGCCTTTACCATTTGGGGCTGGCAGCTACCATTGGCAAAGGGGATCGTGACGAGGCTGTTATGAAAGCAATTAAAGAAACCGGCTCCATCTATCTTTGTGCCATCGGCGGTGCCGGTGCCTTAATTGCCCGCCACATTATCAAAGCCGAAGAAATTGCTTTTCCGGAACTGGGCTGTGAATCAGTCAAGCGTCTTCAGGTTGACCATTTGCCCTTAATTGTTGCCGTGGACAGTTTGGGCAATAACATCTTTGATCATTCCGAGAGCAAGCATCAATCATCAATCTTTTCTCATGCCGGGCTGCTTACAGCAGTCCGGCATGCTCACATAAAAAAACGTTCCCTTTCACAGAAGAAAGGGAACGGCGCCAACTAATATCCTATCAAGGCTCCAGCTGACTGACGTCCAGCCCCTGCCGCTTGGCATAATTCACAGTTTGCATGGTTCCGCCATGACGACCGGAAAAGGCAGCAACCAATACGCTTGAATGGTCCACCATGTATTCATTTCTCCGGCGCATGCAATCCTCGGTATACTCTTCAGAGAGAAAGGTCACATAATCGCATTGCTCCAGCAAATCCCAATAGCGTCTTTGATAAGACGGCAGCCAGCGGGCATCCTGCCCCTTGCATGGAAGTGCTGCTTCCACTGTGATACCTTCTCTGTCCTCCCTCAGCTTCAGCACTTCTTCACAGAAAAGCATATCGCAGCCCTGAGCCATACCACAGATGTAGTGGCGAATTCCTTTTTCATACAGTGCCTCTGCCGTATCATACATACGGATGCGCAGGGCGGCACAGCGCGGGTCCGATTCATTGCTTCCCCAAGGCAGCTTTTGCACCCGGTGCCCGGTAAAGCAGCAGCTCCTCTCTTTTGAAATCTGTTGCAGTGACATGGATTCACCCCCTTTTTTAGCACATTGTAGCTTTTCTTTTTCAATTTGTCAAAAAGGCCTTGCGATGCAGTCCAGGAAATGCTAAAATGTACGTGTCTTCGGGGCAGGGTGAAATTCCCGATCGGCGGTATAGTCCGCGAGCGCTTAGGCGCTGAACTGGTTTAATTCCGGTACCGACAGTTAAAGTCTGGATGAAAGAAGAACAAGGGCCTTTGGCATGTTTGTTGTTTTTCTCCACTTTAGTTGCACCCGTTGACGGGTGCATTTCTATTTTAGGAGGTCATTCATCATGTCAAAGCTTTTAGAAACCGCGAAAGAAAACTTAACCTTCCTACTTGTAGCAGCAATTGTTGTAGTAGCTATTGCACTTGTTGCCTGGCTGGCTCAGCATTTCCTCTGTAAAGTTTCCGCTAGAACCAAAGGAGCCAGGCGCATTGTCTTTACTGCGATATTCGCCGCTGTGGGAGCTGTCCTCATGCTTTTTGAGATTCCTCTCTTTTTTGCTCCCTCCTTCTATAAGATGGACCTGAGCGAGCTTCCTGTGCTCATGTGTTCTTTCTATCTGGGGCCCACAGCCGGAGTTATTTGTGAACTCCTGAAGGTCGTCCTCAAGCTGCTTCTCAAGGGAACCACTACTGCCTTTGTCGGTGACTTTGCCAACTTTGTAGTCGGCTGTACCTTGGTTCTTCCCGCTTCTATAATCTATCATTTTCATAATAGTAAGAAAAGTGCTGTTGTTGGCATGCTGGTTGGCACTCTGATTATGGCTGCGTTTGGAAGCCTCTTCAACGCTGTTTATTTGCTGCCCAAATTCGCCGAGCTCTATGGCCTGCCCATGGAAGTTCTTATTGGCATGGGAACTGCTGTAAACCCAGCCATTACCAGTGTTTCTACTTTGGCTCTCTATGCAGTTGTCCCTTTCAACCTTTTAAAGGGCATTGTAGTTTCCGTTTTCACATTCTTGCTCTATAAGCGTTTGGAGTCGGTTCTTTTCCGTAAAGCTAAATAAAGCCAAAAACAGGCACCGCATCACGTATAGCGGTGCCTGTTTAATTATCCAAGTATGAACATTTTAAAAACTTCCCCTACATCCCTTGACAGTTATCCGGGATAGTGTTACATTGTATTAGCACTCAAACATCAAGAGTGCTAAAGTCGTAAGCTTCCCCCTTTTGAGGTTTTTCTTATGGAACTGAGCGATCGTAAAAAGCAGATATTGCGAGCCGTTGTTGAACGCTATATTGCCACAGCAGAGCCGGTAGGCTCCAAATCGCTGGTAGATGCCTGTGACCTGAAGGTTTCATCGGCTACCATTCGTAACGAAATGAGTGCTTTAGAAACCATGGGTCTTCTGGAGCATCCTCACACATCCGCCGGCCGTATTCCAACCACATTAGGATACCGCCTTTATGTCAATGAGCTGATGGAACGCCAGCGGCTTTCTATTGAGGATACGGAATTGATTAACAGTATGCTGCGCAACAAGGTTCAGCAGCTGGACCGCATCATTTCCGAGGCCGGTCGGCTAACCTCACAGCTTACCAATTATCCCGCCTATGCTCTTACGGCTAAAATCCATGAATGCACCATAGAGCGCTTTGCTATTATCCCCATTGATATCCATGCCTTTATTATTGTTGCAATGCTCTCCGACGACACCGTAAAAAACAAACTGATTCGTCTTCATTTTGAAGTAAGCTCAGATATGCTCAACAAGCTTAACGCCATTTTGAATGCCCGTTTCACAGGATTGACGGAAGCGCAGATAACCTCAGACTTGATTCTGTCAGCAGAGCGTTCCCTTGGTGACACTCTCGGTTTGATATCCATTGCCGTCGGCTTTGCCATTGAAATTTTATTGGCAAATAAATCCCATGAATCCTATTTGGCCGGTGCCTCTCATCTGCTTGAGCATCCGGAATTCAAGGATACAGAAAAAGCTCAGCGAATTCTCCAGTATCTCAGCAACGAGTCAGAGCTGCTAAAGCTGCCTGCACCGGATACCTTCGGAAACACTCGTATTACTATTGGCCCGGAAAACCTGGCCAATGAGCTTAAAGACAGCAGCGTAGTTGTGGCCCGCTATCATGTTGGAGATGACATGGAAGGAATCATTGGGGTAGTCGGCCCTACCCGCATGGACTATACCCAGGTAGCTTCCAAGCTTTCCTATATTGCACAGGGGCTAAGCTGGCTGCTCAGCGGAGGTTTTACGCTTATGGGCGATAACGACGATTTCCGCAAATAATCCTCACAAGGAGATGAACCCTTTGGCAAACACTAAAAAGAAAAAAGACACGTCACCGGAAACCCAAGCCGACGAAGCCATGCCCGAAACAGCAGCAGAGACGGTATCGGAAACGCAAACACAGGAAAGCGCTGAGGAGTGCCCAATTGAATCTAATCCGGAAGCGGAATGGGAAGCTCGTCTTAAGGCAGAGCAGGATAAATACCTACGCCTTGCCGCTGAATATGATAATTTCCGCAAGCGCAGTCTAAAGGAAAGGGATGCACTGCGGGTAGATATCCGCTCCGCTGCCGTTTCCGAACTGCTTCCGGTTTATGACAACTTGGAGCGTGCGCTGTCCGCTCCTTGCTCCGACGAGGCCTTTTATAAAGGCGTTGAAATGACTATGAGCCAGCTTAAAACCATTTTTGAAGGCATGGGAGTTTCTCAAATTCCCGCTGTGGGTGAAACCTTTAACCCCAATCTTCATAATGCAGTTATGCATGTAGATGACGATACCCATGGCGCTCAGGAAATTGTTCAGGAGTTCCAGAAGGGCTTCAAGCTCGGTGATAAAGTCATTCGACATTCCATGGTTCAGGTAGCAAACTGAACTCTCATTCTAATTTGCAGTATATTCAAATTTCTATCAGGAGGAATTTATTATGGGAAAAATTATCGGTATTGACCTGGGTACAACCAACTCTTGTGTATCCGTTATTGAAGGCGGTGAGCCTGTAGTAATTGCCAACGTTGAAGGTGCTCGCACCACCCCTTCCGTTGTAGCTTTTGCTAAGGATGGTGAACGCATGGTAGGCCAGGTTGCCAAGCGCCAGGCTGTTACCAACCCCGACCGTACCATCAGCTCCATCAAGCGTGAAATGGGCAGCAACTACAAGGTTACCATTGACGACAAGGCCTACACTCCTCAGGAAATTTCTGCCATGGTTCTGCAGAAACTTAAGAGTGATGCAGAAAGCTATTTAGGAACCACTGTAACCGAAGCCGTTATCACGGTTCCTGCCTACTTCACCGACTCTCAGCGTCAGGCCACCAAGGACGCTGGCCGTATCGCCGGTCTTGAAGTAAAGCGTATCATTAACGAGCCTACGGCTGCCGCTTTGGCCTACGGTTTGGATAAGGAAAATGAGCAGAAGATTATGGTCTACGACCTGGGTGGTGGTACTTTTGATGTTTCCATCCTGGAAATCGGCGACGGAGTTATTGAGGTTCTGGCTACTGCCGGTAACAACCGCCTGGGCGGCGATGACTTTGATAATTGCATTGTCAAATATTTGATTGACCAGTTCAAGAACGAAACCGGTATTGATTTGTCCGGGGATAAGGTCGCTATGCAGCGTCTGCGTGAGGAAGCCGAGAAGGCCAAATGCGCTCTGTCCGGCGTGACCACCGCTAACATCAATCTGCCCTACATCACCGCAGATTCCACTGGTCCTAAGCACTTGGATACGACCTTGACCCGTGCCAAGTTTAACGAGCTCACCGCTCACTTGGTCCAGGCCACCATGGGCCCCGTCAATCAGGCGCTGTCCGATTCCGGTTTGAAGGCTACTGAACTCAGCAAGGTTCTTCTGGTTGGTGGTTCTGCCCGTATTCCTGCCGTTCAGGAAGCTGTAAAGAATATCACCGGCAAGGATCCCTTCAAGGGCATTAACCCCGACGAATGCGTAGCTATCGGTGCAGCTATTCAGGGCGGTGTTCTTGGAGGCGATGTAGAAGGCATTCTGCTGCTGGATGTTACTCCCCTGTCCTTGGGTATTGAAACCTTGGGCGGTGTGTTCACCAAGCTGATTGAGCGCAACACCACTATCCCCACAAAAAAGAGTCAGGTATTCTCCACTGCAGCAGATAACCAGACCTCTGTTGAAGTCAATGTACTGCAGGGTGAGCGTGAAATGGCTCAGTACAACAAGTCTTTGGGACGTTTCCATTTGGATGGCATTGCTCCCGCACGCCGTGGTGTTCCCCAGATTGAAGTAACCTTTGACATTGATGCAAATGGTATTGTTAATGTATCTGCTAAAGACCTGGGCACAGGCAAGGAACAGCATATCACTATTACCTCCTCCACCAATCTGTCCAAGGATGACATTGAGCGTGCTGTCCGTGAAGCTGAACAGTATGCTGCCGAGGATGCCAAGCGTAAGGAAGAGGTTGATACCCGCAACTCTGCCGAACAACTGGTCTACCAGAGCGAACAGACACTGAGTGAAATGGGTGACAAGCTGGATGCTGCCGATAAGGGCGCCATTGAAGCTGCCGTTGCCAAGGTTAAGACTGCTTTGTCCGGTTCCGATACGGAGGCCATCAAGTCCGCTTCAGAGGAACTGCAGAAGGCTTTCTATGCTGTGAGTGAAAAAATGTATCAGCAGGCCAATCCTCAGGGTGGTCCTCAGGGTGGTCCTCAGGGTGGTCCTCAGGCCGGTCCTCAGAATGGGCCCCAGGGTGATGTTTACGATGCCGATTATGAGGTCGTAGACGATCAGTAAAAGAATTTAACCGGGAAGGGCATTAGCCCTTCCCGGTTTCACGGCCCTAGAGCACATCTGTTGGCTGCTGATATATAGGCAGCCCTAGATGATCAACCATGGAGGAGTCAATATGGCTGAAAAGCGCGATTATTATGAGGTGCTGGGATTATCCAAAGGTGCCTCGGACGATGAAATAAAAAAAGCCTTCCGCAAGATGGCAAAGCAATACCATCCGGACCTTCATCCTGACGACAAGGAATGCGAGGCCCGTTTCAAGGAAGTAAACGAGGCCTATGAGGTTCTCTCTGATGCCGACAAAAAGGCCCGTTATGATCAGTACGGTCACGCTGGAGTTGACCCCAATTTTGGTGCTGGCGGCGGTTTTGGCGGAGGCTTTGGCGGCTTTGATGATATCGGTGATATCTTCAGTTCCATTTTTGGAGGTGGCTTTGGAGGAAGCTCCCGCACCAATCGAAATGGCCCTCGACAGGGGGAACGTATTGTTACGGGTGTTTCCATCACCTTTGAAGAAGCTGCCTTTGGCTGTACCAAGGAAATTCAGGTATCCCGTATAGAAAACTGCGATGAGTGCCACGGTTCAGGCTGTGCTGAAGGTACAACAGCAGAGGTCTGCTCTCAGTGGCACGGATCCGGTATGATTTATACTCAGCAACGTGCTGCTTTTGGTGTCATGCAGTCTCAGGCAGAGTGTCCTTCCTGTCGCGGAAAGGGCAAAATCATACACCAACCCTGCCAGCGATGCAAAGGTAATGGTCTCATTCGCCACAATAAAAAGCTGACGGTTACTATTCCCTCCGGTATTGATGATGGTCAGTCCATTAATCTGCACGGTCAGGGTCATGCTGGCCGAAACGGAGGCGGGAATGGAGACCTTTATGTAACCGTTTCCATTGAACCCCATGAACACTTCAGTCGTGACGGCAATGCTGTCTTTTACGAAATGCCTATCTCGTTTGTGCAGGCGGCTTTAGGTGCAGAGCTCCAGGTTCCCACACTGGATGGCCTGGTCAAATACACCATTCCGGAAGGAACCCAAACTGGTTCCGTATTCCGCTTGCGCGGGAAGGGCATTCCCAATCTTCGGGGAGGCGGACGGGGAGACCAGTATGTTACCGTGTCCGTTGTTACCCCAACAAAGCTTAGCCATGAGCAGAAGGAACTGCTTCGTAAGCTGGGTGAACTCAGCGGAGAAGAAAACGAAGAACCCCGTAATCCATTCAAAAAACACAAGAAAAAATAAAACTTCAGTTTTGACGCAGCTGCTTGCAGCTGCGTCTTTTCTGCTGTCCCCTGATTTATGGACGAATTAGCATGTCGGATTGCTTTTTCCGTTGTCTTTTGATATGATAATGTGTAATGAAATGGAAAGGATTTCCCTTTAATGACTTTATACTCCTCCTTTAACACTCCTTTGGTTTTTGGAAGCCTTCTATGGATTCTCTATGCCATTTTTCTTATATTCGCAGGTTTAGCTGCTCGCCCCAAGGCAGGTACAACGGAATGGATTCATCGTGTTGCCCAGCCCGCAGCCTTTGATGTGAATACAGTAGCCTTAGCCAAAAGGGCGGACCCGCTACTTGCTCTCATCGTTTTGGTTGCAGCCATTCTTCTGAGAACACTTCCCTTCTGCTTAACCGGTCCAGTTACTTGGCAGGCCTTTTCCAATTCCCTTCCCCACTGCCTTACAGTTGCCATAGGGAGTGCGGTCGCTTGGCTTGGAGCCTGCCAGTTGACAGGAAGTCGACTTTCCGGCCTTCTTTCTGCTTTCCTCGCCTTTTGTCTGTTTTGCCTGTCAAATGCGCAGGATTACGGTGCCACGCTGGCTTTTGTCCTTCTTCTTCCTGCTTGTACCCATACCTGGCTACTCCCCCTAGCCGGTCTGCTGATGGGTCTGGGCAGCGGCCTGTTCTATGCCCTGTACTCCATCTTCGGCCGATATGCGCTGGTGCATTACAAGCCCTTTACCGTTACGTTCTACACCTTTCTGGTGGCAGGCATCGGCTCTGCCGTGCTCACCAAGCCGGAAGATCTGGCTACAATCGCCGCCTCCCCCAGAGCCATCGTCATGTACCTGTGCCTGATGGTTTTCTCCACGGTTCTCCCCTATCTGCTGTACACCAAGGGTCTGCATGATCTGGGCGACAGCGGCACGGCCTCCATTCTGGCCAGCATCGAGCCGGTAGTAGCCTCCCTCGTAGGTATTCTCGCCTTTGGCGAACCCCTTACCCTTGGTGTGGTGCTTGGTCTGGCCTGCATTCTCATTTCCATCTATATCCTGAGGTGACATCATGGCAAAGAACAAAGAAGAAAAAACCAACGTCATCCGCCTGCTGGAAGGGGCCGGGATCCCCTGCTCCCACCTTGAAGTCCCGCTGGCTAAGGATCAGGTGCCCGACGGGGTCACTGCAGCCAGGCTCATCGGCAAGCCCGTGGAACAGGTGTTCAAAACACTGGTAGCCGAAAGCCCCAAGGGGGAACATTTCGTGTTTGTCATTCCCGTGGCAGAGACCCTTGACCTGAAAAAGGCCGCCCGGGCTGCCGGGGT
>JAKSQI010000069.1 GCA_024404215.1 Oscillospiraceae bacterium | reverse complement strand
TCGAAAACAGAAAAGAGGGGCTGCTGTCTCAGATGAGGCGGCGGCTTTCTTTATGCTTGCCCTTTAAGAAGGGTTGACAAATTGGTTTATTTAGGATAAACTCAGACTATAAGTTTATTTAAGATAAACCAAAGGGGGAGCTGTTATGGCAGATTTGGAATTGGGAGAGATTCAGCTTATTTTTCCACTTAGTATTCTAACTCAAGTTGTTTTTTGTCAATTACAAAGGAAGCTTTAAAATGAAGAGATTGGTAGGGGTTTTTCTATTTTGCCTGCTTTTGGTAGGTTGTGGCAGGGCACCGGCAACAGAAACTATAACGGAGCCCGAAACCTATAATCCCGTGGAAATCACGGAAGACAGTGGCATTGTCTATATCCCGGCAGGAAAGGTTTATCTCTCGCCTATGATTGATTGCTACGATGGCCTGCCTGTAGCATGGACTATAGGTACTTCGCCAAGCGCGGATCTAGCAAATTCTATGTTAGATGCCGCAATTTCCACTTTAAATCCTAAAGAGCATCCAATCGTCCATAGTGACCGTGGTGGACATTACCGATGGCCTGGCTGGATAGAACGAATGGAAAAGGCTAATCTTGTTCGTTCTATGTCACGGAAAGGCTGTTCTCCAGACAACGCCGCTTGCGAGGGCTTTCACGGAAGAGTAAAAACGAATTCTTTTACGGTCGAGATTGGAGCAATGTAACAATCTCAACCTTCATCTCTCTTCTTGATGAGTATCTTCATTGGTACTGTGAAGAACGAATTAAGATGTCACTAGGTGGCATGAGCCCACGACAATACAGGCAAAATCACACCCCAATACGCAGCATAAAACCATAAAATGGTCCAAAATAATGTCCTCACTCCCAATTGGCCCTTTTCACCCGACTCTAACATGTATAACGGGTAAAGTAAGGGAATCCGCAATTTATGCTCCTGAAAAACAGCAACACTCAAACGGGATGTCTAGCAACATCACCAAAAAGAAACGACGGGAATTGTGCAGATATACAAAAGTAAGCTGCTGCCATTGACGATGTGAATCATTTGTGATATATCATAACTATCAACGGAATTAGTAATTCAAGATTTTCATGATTGGGGGTAGGCGCCATGCTTCGTTTTTTACATACAAAGTTCGGTATGTGTGCGCAACGTTTCAGGTGTGACTTCCAGTGGAGGGAAGGCTAGATTAACATCATTCGTTTATGCGCATAAGCCAGACTGAGGACCATGGGCTTGTGTGTTTTTTATTGGACTTAGTATTCGGAAACAACGGAATATATACAGAAGGCCGGTAGAACGGAAAGCAATGACGTTTTATTTCGTGTGCCCATTTACCGCTGGTTCTGTACTCAATACACTCGAACGCCGACAATTCCGGCTCGTTCGCGGAGATATAAAAGGATGAAAAGCCTTGGATTATCAAGGAAAAACACTTGATTATATGAGGACAATGAGGAGGTCATACAATGAAAAAACTAATTGTTCTAGTGAGTGTTCTTTACATAATTTGCTTTTGGACAGTAGACGCAAATGCTTGCGGAAGTTATTTTGATTATAATTGCCATTATATAGTTGGAGGAGTTGGCAATTGGGGGAATAATAATCGTTATTATTATGTTGATTCTTCCGCTTCAGCCTACTCCACGTTAATCCAAAATGCAGTTGACAGTTGGGTTTATACTTCTTCTCGGCTAGGATATGGTACACCCATATCAATCGCAAAAACAACATCTAAGGACTATAGTGTTTTTGATATTTACTACGAAAACATAGAAAGCGTCAGCAGTGGGGTTTTGGCAGTAACTATTCATTATAACTACAGAACACAAATTAATGCGACTGTTGGCGGAGCGCCTAGCCAAAATTGGACATGGGCAAAAATCAAATTGAACTCGCCCTCGTTTAATAATATCTCAAGCCAAAATGGAAATTCGGCTGCACGGAACAAGCAAGGAACAATCGCTCATGAATTTGGGCATGCGCTGGGACTGGATCACTGCACATATGTAGATAGCAACGGCGTTATTTTCTATAATACCGGAAGGATAATGTGCCAGCTTGCAAGCGGGAGGTCTGTGTATCAGCCTGTGGTTGCAGATCTGCAAATCATTAATCATTTATACTGAGATGGTCAAGCACTAGGGAGAGCAGCGTGACAACAATCTGCAGAATAATCAGTATCTCTATTGGCATTGTATTTGCTGTGTGTATCTTGTGCGGTTGTGGTCCTAATACTTATACCGCAAATAATGATTTCGTAGCCGTTCCGTCCTTATACAGCAAAGACGGTGCCAGCGGAGCAGACATTTCTAACGAGAGTATAACGGTAACAGAAGACACAATGGATCTATCAGCCGGCATTGACGAGCCGGCGTTTCGGCGCCATCCTGAAGATTATACTGTAGACCTAACAGATTACGATGCTTTCTGCGAAGGAGATATAAGCGGGCGCGAGTTGTTGGTCGTGCTTCAATCATCAGGCGATACAAAATACCCAAGGCCAGAGCAGGCAAGTAAATTCTCGCCCTATGTTATTATAGGAACAATAGAGGAAATATATTTTACAGATAAAACCGGCAGTGGGGATTCTGCCCATATCCTTTACAATTTTCGAGTAGAGGAAACACTACGGGGAGATTTTGTTGCCGATGATCAAATCACTATTGAGATGTACGGTGGTTATATAAGAGGCGAAACCTATGACCAGGCTCTTAAGGGAAACGGCATGGTCTCTTCCAACGAATATCTTGAAGTATCCTTGCCCGGAAACGAGTCCTTTCCGGAAGCCGGGACACGCTGCGTTCTGTTTTTAAGAAAAAGCACCACTGTAACAGGGGCCTATTCCAGAGTTGGTGATTTTACAGGGGAATACTTGATTTCGTCAAATGATACCTGTTCTCGGTATCTGGCCGAAGGGAAAACCTGGGTATACGGTTCATTAGAGGACCTAAAAGCAGCTGTATGCGAAAATCCCTTTGAAGGAGAGGACCCCATCAAAATGGCAGCAAGCAGTTTTTGTAAAGAATAGAAATGAGGATTAAAAATGAAGCAGCTTAAATTTCTTCTTATGTTCATATTCTCTTGTACACTTTTGACCATGTGTGCCGCATGTTCTGAAACGCTCTCTTTAGCGGTGGAAGATGGAATTGATGTTCAAAATGATACATTTATACCTCGGGACTATAGTATTGTTGAAACGGGAATAATAGACGCAGATTTTCAATATATTTATGCAGATGCTGCGCAACTATCCGAAATCTCGCCGGTGATTGTAATTGGGACAGTTGTCGATATAAGGTATTCTGACAAAGAGGCTAGGCCAACAATCCTTGAGGATGTTGAAATTAACACTATTCTTAGAGGTGGTTTGTGTGAGGGGGACGTAATCACCGTTGAAGAGTTTGGCGGATATATACGCCTAAGCACATATGTTGAAAAATACGGAAACGAAAAAATACCGTTTAATTATGATGATAATGATCAAATAGAATATGGGCTTATTGGAGGAGCCCCCAAGCCAAATATTGGTGATGAGTATGTCTTTTTTCTTACAGAAAGCGATATTTTCCCTGGAGCATATAACATAGTTGGTACATTCATGGGGAAATACATGGTAAACGATGGTACCGTTGAAAGATTTTGTCCTTCAGGTGAAATGCTTTACACATACGGAACGCAGGTAACAGGATGCAAGAAAGATGACACGCTCTCAAAACTTATCGAAGTTGTTGAGGCAACGCCTTTTAATGAGGCGCTGTATAAAACCCGTTTCTAATTGATTAAACTATCGGCTATCTAAACTGAATGTAACAATATATTGAGGCAAGTGTTGGAGCCCAGTGAAAACGACCATTTGGGAGTGAGGACATTATTTTGGACCATTTTATGGTTTTATGCTGCGTATTGGGGTGTGATTTTGCCTGTATTGTCGTGGGCTCATGCCACCTAGTGACATCTTAATTCGTTCTTCACAGTACCAATGAAGATACTCATCAAGAAGAGAGATGAAGGTTGGGATTGTTACATTGCTCCAATCTCGACCATAAAAGAATTCGTTTTTTATAGAAGGCTATTACCTGACAGCCTATCAGCTGACACTATCGGAGGAGGAGTTTGGGCTGGTGCCTTAGCAGAGTATTCTATAGGCGATATGACAAATAACAGGAGCTAACCTACAGAGAATAATCCATTTCTGTAGGTTAGCTCCTGCTTTTCATCTCTTTTTGAGCGGGTGCGATTAGGCGAATGTAAAGAGCTGGTTACCGTACACCTAAGTCGCGGGCAAGGGTATAGGCGGCGGAAGTAGCAGCGGTGATGTTGCGGGGGGAGACGCAGTCACCCAGCATATAGAATTCGGGGGCACAGTAGTTCAATGCCAATGCCTCCTCACTGACAGAGCGCTGGCCTACGGCGTAAATGACGGTGTCTGCCGGGAAGAGAGTATCGCCGGCTTCCGTCTGCCCTATCACGCCTTCTTCTGTAATGGAAGAAGCTTTGGTACTGCAGTGGATGTCTATGCCATACTTCTTGATTTGTACCCGAAGTCCGGATGCATGGAGGAAATTGCCGCCATCATTCATGGTGGGGGCCATTTCCAAAATGGTTATCTTCCTGCCCTGCATGGCTAGGAAAATGCCCAGTTCAATGCCTACCAGACCGGCGCCGAGAATGACAACGCGATTTCCTGCCTTCTCGGGAGCTTGATAGGCTTCTTCTGCACTGATGACATGCTCCCCGTCAATACCGGGAATAGGGGGCTTAACAGGACGAGCACCGGTGGCAGCAAAGATGACATCGGGCTTCAGTTCTTCCGCCAGTGCCGGTGTTACTGCTGTGTTCAAACGGAGCTCAATGGCGGGATTGGCTGCAACGGCTGCTGCCTGGGCGTTTAGGTAGCGGTCCAGGTTGGGCTTGAAGGGCACCTTGCTTTCGCAGCGAAGGGTACCGCCCAGACGGTCGGTTTTTTCACAAAGAATAACCTGATGGCCACGCTCAGCGCAGGTAAGGGCTGCCTGCATGCCGCCGATGCCGCCGCCGGCAATCAAAACCTTTTTGGACACCGCAGGCCGTGCATTGTCGTATTTTATTTCCAGTTCACGGCCGCATTCCGGGTTAATGGCGCAGTAAGGGGCACCATGGGTCAGCTCAGAGGAGAAGCAGCTGAGGCAGCGCATGCAGCGGCGGATCTCCTTCTCGCGGCCGGTACGAAGCTTGTTGGGGGTATCCGGATCGGCCAGCAGCTGGCGGGCCATCTCAACAACATCGGCCTTGCCGGAGGCAATGATTTCTTCCATCAGCTCCGGGTCACTGAGGGCACCGACTGTGGCAACCGGGGTAGTGACGTGCTTTTTGATTTCAGCAGCATATTTCACATTGCAGCCATCCTCCATGAACATGGAAGGATGGGTAACAGTGAAAACCTCATCCACTTCGTGGCTGCCTGCCGAGACGTGAATAAGATTACAGTGACCATCCAGCTGCTTGGCAATGGCAATGCCCTCTTCTATGCCGTAGCCGCCTTCATAGACCTCAGAGCCGCTGATACGGACTTCAATGGGGAAGCCGGGGCCAACTGCTTTTCGGATGGCATCGCAGACCGAAACCATGAGGCGGGCGCGGTTTTCAATATCCGGACCACCCCATTTGTCAGTGCGGGTGTTCAGCGTGGGGGAAAGAAACTGCTGCAGCATCCAGCCGTGCCCGGCATGGACGGTAACCATACCAAAGCCCAAAGACTTAGCTGCTGCTGCGGCCTGGGCATATTTGGCGATGGTGCGCTCAATCATGGCTTCGTCCATAGGGAGTACCCGGCGCCCGTTCAGCTCCGTTTCTACAGGCCCATAGGCGGCACCGGTACTTCCGCCGCCGAACATAGCCAAATCCCGGTTGGCATACATGCCGGCATGCTGGAGCTCAGCGCTGGCAACAGCCCCATGGCGGGAAACCGCATGGGCTACGCGGGCCAGTGAGTAATGGGACATGGGATTATCCAGACGGAAATGACGAGGGGTTCCCAAGCCCAGCTCTGTATCCACAATGCATTCGCAGCTGGTAACACTGGCGGCACCGCCAATGGCCTTGCGCTCATAGTAGGCGGCAGCTTCGGCCGGCAGCCAGCCACTGTCGTCCACATCCTGAAAACCGGTAGGGGAGGCAAACAAACGGTTGCGGAAAAGCTGATTGCCCAAACGGATGGGCTCAAACAAATGAGGATATTTAAACTCTGCCATAATAACACTCCTTATAAATCCAGGACCACATTGTGTCCCTGTTCCGTGGCAGCGACAACCTGACCGGCCTTGACACAGTCACCGATGGACCAATACCAGGGTGCGGCATAGCGCAGCTGCTCAACAGTATCCCAGTCTGCCCGCATACCGGCAGCCAGCAGAATGCTGTCAGCTTTCAAAGTGAATTCTTCCTCTCCCTTGCGGCAGATAAGCCCTTCCTCTGTTACACGGACAGCGGTTGTATTTAGATGCAGCTGAATGCGGGAAGCGGCAAACTCATGCTCCAGGGCAATTTTATGCATTTCATTGGCCTCGGCGGCAAAGTCGTTTTTCATTTCTACAACGGTGACATCTTTGCCCAAACTGTTCAGATAGACAGCGGTTTCACTGCCAACCAGTCCTCCGCCAAGAATCACTACCTTTTGTCCCAAATCGGGGACGGCTTGATGCAGGGCTTCTAATCCTTTGACATTGGGAGAGTCAATTCCGGGAATAGGGGGAGTGACAGGCTTGGCACCTACCGCCAAAACCAATGCATCCGGATGCAGGGCTTCAATTAATTCCGGAGTGGCTTCTGTATTCAAACGGACGTCGGTACCGGATGCCAATACTCGGCGTTCCTGCTGGCGGGCATAGGCATAAAGGTCAGCTTTGAAGGGAACAAACTCTTCACAGTTCAACTGGCCCCCTAAACGGGAGGCCTTTTCCAGCAGGATAACCTCATGTCCTTGCTCCCGGGCAGTAAGGGCAGCCTGCATTCCGCCGGGGCCTCCGCCAACGATTACTAAGCGCTTGGGACTGGTTGCCGGTCGCCCGTAACGCTGGTCCAGCTCGCGGCCAATTGTAGGATTAAGAGCGCAGGAGGTAATCCGATTTGACAACGTTGAGGCAAAGCAGGTGAAACAGCGGCAGCACTTGGTAATGTCCTCTGCGTGACCGCTTAAGGCCTTTTTGGGGAAGTCCGGGTCCACCAGAAGCTGGCGGGCCATGCAGACCAAGTCGGCCTGGCCGGAGGCCAGGATTTCCTCAGCCTGAGCCGGGTCATTGATACCGCCCACGCAGCCAACAGGTGTGCGCTTCATGTGCTTTTTTACAGCTGCTGCCAAATGGACGTTGCTGCCATGGGGCAGGAACATGCTGGGGTGAGTCAGGACAAAGCTGTCCCGGTTTTCGTGGACACCGGCCGAGATATAAAGAACATCTACCTTGCCGTCCAGCATTTTGCAGATTTCAACGCATTCGTTGATGTCGTAACCGCCCTCCACGTATTCCGAACCGCTGAGGCGGTATTCAATGGGAAAACCGGGGCCTACAGCTTCCCGGATTTTTTCTATGACCAAAAGGGGGAAGCGCATGCGATTTTCCCTGCTGCCGCCCCACTTGTCGGTGCGCTTATTGGTTCCCGGGGACATGAACTGGCTCAGCAGCCAGCCATGGGCAGCATGAATCAGCACCATGTCAAAGCCGGCCTGCTTACAGAGGGCAGCCGATTTGCCGAAGGCTTCGGCAATTTCATAAATCAGTTCCTCCGGCATGGCGGTAACCACCCGACCATCGGCCATGACCTCGTCAATGGGGCCGAAGCGGGTAACGGTATTGGGGTCCTGCCCCTGGACCCGGTTGCCGGCGTATTTACCGCCGTGGGACAGTTCAATGGAGGCCAAGGCATTATGATAATGGATTTCTCTGGCGACTTCCGCCAGTGAAGGCAGCATCATGGGGTTATCCAAAGACAGATGCTTGGTATGGCTGCGGCCGGTGCGGGTGTGTACGATGCCCTCGCTGACGCAGACAACAGCAGCACCGCCCTTGGCCCGGAGACCGTAGAAACCTATGTTCTCTGGGGTCATGTCACCGATGGGACCCATTTCCGGGGGAGCCATAGGGGCATTTACGATACGGTTTTTCAGCAGAACATTGCCAACCTT
>JAKSQI010000068.1 GCA_024404215.1 Oscillospiraceae bacterium | reverse complement strand
TGATGCCCCGCTGCTTCAACGTGCACTATGCCCGCAAGGTAAAGGAGCGTTATCCTGACCTGCTGGTTAACACCGTTGGTTCCATCGTCAGCATTGACTATGCAGAAGAAATCATTGCCAACGGCTGGGCTGACTTTGTTGCCATGTGCCGTCCCCTGATGGCTGACCCCGACATGCCCCGCAAGTATGCTGAGAACCGTCCTGAGGACCGCCGTCCCTGCCTGCGCTGCGATACCTGTACCAAGCACCTGATGATTCCCAAGCCCATCTACTGCGCTGTTAACCCCTTCTCCGGCATGACCAGTGAGCTGAAGGATGGCCTGGTACCCAAGGCCCCTGTAAAGAAGAAGGTAGCCGTAGTAGGCGGCGGCCCTGCCGGCATTACCGCCCTGCAGACCCTGTGTGAGCGAGGCCACGATGTAACCCTGTATGAAATGAGCGACCACCTGGGCGGCTATGTATACGAAGCCTCTGTTGCCCCCTTTAAGGTAGACATGAAGGATTACCTGGCCTGGCTGCGCCGTCAGGCAGCTAAGTGCGTGAAGGACTACGGTGCCAAGGTTCTGCTGAACACCAAGGCGGATGCCAATGTGCTGGAGGTTGAGGGCTATGAGGCCGTTATCATTGCCAACGGTTCAACCCCCATTATTCCCAAGCGCATTCCCGGTATTGACAAGCCCCATGTACACTGGACCCCTGAGGCAGAGATTGATAACAGCCTGCTGGGTGACAAGATTGTCATCGTAGGTGCCGGTTCTGTTGGCTTGGAAGCCGCCATTGAATTTGTTGACATGGGCAAGCAGGTAGATGTAGTGGAAATGGCCGATGTAGATGCAGCCATGAACAAGCTGCATGAGGCTGCTGCCACTGCCGCCAGCGAATTTATCAAGCAGATTAATGAGAAGCCCATTCCCGTTCACTATGCCACCAAGCTGGTTGAGGTTACCGATACTTCCGTTATCTGCGAGGATACAGCCACCGGCAATAAAATTGAGTATCCCTGTGATACGGTTCTGCTGGCCATGGGTATGGCTTCCCGTACTGCGGAAGCAGAGGCCATGCGTCATGTCTGCGCTGAGACCAGCATCTTTGTTGTTGGTGACGCCAAGAAGGTTGGCACCATCGGCACTGCTGTTAACGAAGCTTTCCGCGCCTGCCTGCATATCTGATATATTAGAGGACAAAAAAATCCCCTGCCGACAGGCAGGGGATTTGAACTATCAAGCTTTGCGGCAGCGGCAGACACAGGCGCGGTAGAAAGCCACCAATGAAGCGGACAGAAGAACGCTGCCGATGATATCCGTGAACCAATGGACGCCAGAGAGCAAACGGCCGACAATCATTACGACAATCAGCAGGCCGAATAGCCAGGAGAACAGAACCCGGGGACCTTTGGAGCCGAAAATGGTGCCGAAATGACCGGCGATTGCCATACCAAAAATGGTGAAGACCAGCATGGTGTGGGAGGAGGGGTAGGAGGCTTCCAAAATACCATCCTCCAAAACGGGACGACAGTTAACAATGAACTTTTCAAAGAGAACATAGCAGCCAACTACGATGACGTAAAAGACATACATGAAAATCAGCTCTTTGTCTACCTTGCGCAGGCTGCGGCGAGAAATCCATTGAATGAGACCGAACAGACAGAACAGGGCGGCAATGGCCAAGGCGGCATAGCCCAACAGCTTGGTCATAAGATAGAACAAGTCATTTATCCCGTCGGTGCCCAACAGGCTGCGCACTGTGCTGTTTACGGAGGCCAGGCCAACCTCAGAATTATTGGGGCCGATTGCCTGAACATCTACGAACATGACTGTCAAAGTAAATAGAAGAAAAAGAATCAAAAACAGAAGGCCAATGCCCAAGGCATGGCTTTTTTTATTGGTTTGCATAGAAACACCACCTAGTTGAAAGTTACATCATTATAGCATAGAGAACACTATGAGAAAAGATAAAGGATGGTTTAATGTTGTTGGATTTTCTAATAAGGCAGTTCGGTGAGCCTTTTCAGCCGCTGGAGCAAGCGGCCTTCCTGTAAATCGGAACGGTCAATAATATCCATGCCAAGTTCCATGGCACGACGACGGGTAACGGCACGACAGGGATAGGTTGTAATGACTGCGGCAGAGGCCATCTGGCCACCAAAACGGTCTCTGAGAATAGCAAGCTCGTTTACAGCCTCGGTTTTTACCGGACAGGCCTTGCAGGAAAGAAGCAAGGGCTTGATTCCTCGGACGGCCATGACATCAATTTCGTTGGTGACGGCATCCTTCGGGGGGAGGCCGTCCCAGTTAACAACGGTGCTGCAGCGGAGGTCGGTAAAGAGGCCGGAACGCCGGCAAACATCCCAGACATAAACCTCCAAAAAGCTGCCGACATCGCGAAGCCAAAAGCGGCTGGCTTCGTCCACAAAGTCAAACTCCACCTCCTGCTGGGGGCTTATGTCCAAATTGCGGATGAAGCCGAGCTTGGCTAGGTTCTGCAGTAAATCCGGGTCTGCCTGTAAATGCCGTCCCTGGGAGCCGTGAACCTGCCAATGCCCCTGCGCATGAAGTGTGGCAGCTTCGTTATGACGGGGCTGCGAGATTTGCTGCAGGTAACTGATATGATCCGGCCAATTGCGGCGAAAGGCAAGATAAAGCTCATAAAACCCGGGGAATTGATCCTGGTGCAGTACCAAATCCTGGTTGCTGTCCCGCCCTTCCTGGAGGCGAGCCCCGGCCATAAGAAACAAATCCTGAATGCTGTAATGGATACGGCAGGGCAGTCGGTCGGCAAAATCGGCATGGCGGATATTAAAAAAGCAGTTGTTTCTGCGGCTGTAGGTAAAAACAGGGAGATCCTCTTCTGAGCAGAAAAGTCCGCAAGCGAAGAGCGCAGTTTCATTGCCGCCGGTAATATCCAAGGCACAGTCTGGGTACTGTGCCGTTATGAATCTCAAAGAATTGATTACGGATTTGGCGTCTAAAAGATTGGTAGTGACAAAAACGGCATGAGTCGCCAGGCCTCTATGGCGGAAATAATCATTGATGCTTTTATGCTGAGGCTTACTCTCAGTAATGTCAGACGGACAGAGGAAGACTGTGGTTTCCGGCTGAAAGGTATCAGTTGCCAGTACATTTTCTAAAGGTCGATTGTCGTACAATTCTATCAAAGTTTTCATATACTTCACCAACTGCAGTATAGCACGGGCGTCAAGTTGTGGGAATGGGCTGGTGTTTTTCAACCGCATTTTCTTCTTTCGGCAAGGGCGGAGACAAAATGGGAGGGACTCAGGTGACACTCGGCGGCGGGGAAAGCAATCACCCCGCTATAAAGCGGGGTGACAGTGATATTACTGCTTGTTGCCAGGCTCCAAAGTAGAAAGGGGATGGGTACCGCGTACCTCGCACCAGGTAGATAGGGTCTGGCGAATCATTTCGGCGCTAACCTCAACACCGAGCATGCCGCTGTCCAGCCCCAGATGGTAGTAGACCTGTTTGCCGTATTCCCGGCCGGTAAAGCGCTTATAGTGGCGGGCGCGGGAAGCATCGGTGTTTTTCATTTGCTGTTCGGCCTGCTCATAGGTCAGGCTGTATTTGGCCATTAAGCGCTTAATGCGGGCGTCAGGACGGGCATGGATAAAAACGCGGAAGCAGTTGGGATCGTCATACAGAACATAATCGGCGCATCGCCCCAGAATAACGCAGCTTTCACCGGAAGCTGCAATCTCTCGGATAACCGTTGTCTGGGCGACAAAAAGCCGTTCTTCCGGAGATAGACTGCCGTTGGTCATTGCGTAAGCGGCGTTCTTGAAATCGTAGGTCAATTCCCGCTCCATATGATGCTCCATCTCTTCCACCTGACTGAGAGGCAGCCCACTGATTTCCGCGGCGCGAACATTAATTTGGGTATCATAGAAGGGAATTTTCAGCTTCTCAGCCAGCCTCTTGCCGATTTCATAACCGGCGGAGCCAAACTCACGTCCAATGGTGACAATAATTTTAGGTTTGCCGGAATTATCCAACAGATAACCGCTGGCAACCTGCAAGGCCAAGGCGACCTTATCTTCTCGCTCAACAAAGTGAAGCAATCTCTTTTGGAAGGGTTTCTGCAGCTGGCGGAGGCAAAGACCAACCAGCAGGGCGCAGATGACCGTGCCTTCGCGGACGCCTACCAGTCCATGAAAGTAAATCAAGGAAACAGCGGCAGATATTACCACCATGGAACAGTCAAAAATCATTTTTCCGCTGCTGACCGGAAGCCCGGTTTTCTTGCCGATGGCCAGCGCCATGCCTTCACCCGGCGTAGGCAGAATGTTGGGCGACAGATAAAGCATAACACCGCCGGCAACCAAGGGAATGCTGCACAGCAGATACAGCAGCTGAAGCGGATAGGAACCCGGTGCCGGCAGAAAGGACAGCATAGAGGAAGCCAGGTTTACCAGCTGACCAAAAAGCACGGAGGCGACTAACTGAAGCAGCATGGCCGGCTTGAAATCCCGTCGCAGAATAATGAGCTCTGCCAAAATATATAAGCAGTATACACCGGTGGTTAGGTTACCCAGATTTAGAAATGCTAAATTTCCGGTTTTGAAAATCTGATAAAGAACGTTGGCCAAAGCCCCAACAGGACTGACACCCAGCCCGGAACGGGAGGAAAAGACCACACCCATGGCCATAAGATAGAGACCAATGAAGTATATCAGCAATCGCTTAAGCCAGGTTGTAAGCCGGAATTCGTTTTTCTGTTTCATAAAGCACCCCGCTTCTGTTTTAGGGTTATTTCAAGACTATTATAGCGAAAATTCTCCGGCTTGTAAAATAAAAAAGCCCCGGCTCCGTTAGGAACCGGGGACGAGTTGTGGAATGCGGAATGTTATCCAACCTTGCCGCCTTCAACGACCAGGCTGTCTTCGTAATCCAAACCATAGGTATCAACCAAAGTGGCTTCGTAGTCAGCATGGAAGAAGTTTTCAACCGCTAAATCTTCAATTTCCTTGTTGATCCAGTCCAGTAAAGTGGTATTGCCCTGAGAAACAGCGGGGGCAATGGTGTCCTGGCTGCCCAGAGAAGGAATACCTACGGTGTAGCCGGGGTTCTGCAGGGCGAAGGCGATGACCTCCGTATTGTCGTTGGCCCAGCAGCAGCCGTTTCCGTTTTCCATGGCATTCTTGGCATTGGCATAGGTATCATACTTCTGGAGCTTAATATTGGGGTAATTGGCCTCAAAATAGGTCTCGGCAGTAGTTCCGGAGATAACAATAACAGCGTCATCAGCGGTGAGCTCGTCTACAGAGGTAATAATGCGGCTGTCGGGGGATACAATACCCAAAGCAACATTCATGTAGGGCAGGCAGAAATCAACCTCCTCCGCGCGCTCGGCAGTGACGGTGAAGTTAGCCAGGATAACATCTACCTTGCCGGTCTGAAGGTATTCAATACGGTTGGCAGCTTCGGTAGAAACGAAGTTTACTTTTACGCCCATGTCTTCGCCGATGCGCTTGGCATAGTAAACATCATAGCCCTGATACTCTCCGTTTTCATCTACATAGCCGAAGGGGTTCTTGTCGGAGAATACACCAATGTTGATGGTACCGGACTTTTTGATTTCATCCAAAGTGCGGTAAACAACCCCGGAATCCTTTTTGGCACTGCCACAGGCGGTAAGACAAAGGGCCAGAGCCAGTGCCAGCACAAGGGCCAGCAGTCTTGTAAGCTTTTTCATTTCAATATCCTTCCTTTTTCTATTATTCTTCAGCCAAGGCCGGATGGGCCTTAACTGCAGTAAACTCAAAGGTATGCAGGAAACGCTGAGCACGCTCGGTCTGCGGGTGGTCAAAGAACTGCTCCGGAGGACCTTGCTCCACGATGGAGCCGCCATCTAAAAACAGAACCCGATCGGCAATGGCTTTGGCAAAGGACATTTCGTGGGTTACAATGATCATGGTGCGGCCGTTGGCTGCCAAATCCAGCATGACGTCCAGCACCTCACGAACCATTTCCGGATCCAGTGCGGCCGTGACCTCATCAAAGAGCAGAAGGTCCGGGTGCATACAGAGGGAACGGACGATAGCGACACGCTGCTTCTGTCCGCCGGAAAGCTCCCGTGGGAAGCTGTTAGCCTTATCCTTGAGACCGACGCGGTCCAGGAGGGCCAGCGCTTCTGCTTCCACTTCTTCTTTTTTTCGCTTTTGCACCTTCATTGGTGCAATCATGACATTTTTGAGAACGGTCATGTGGGGGAAAAGGTCATAGCTTTGGAACACCATGCCAACCTTCTGCCGAAGAGAAGCCAGATTCTTGCTGGGAGGATTGATGGTGTCCTCCTCCAATACAATGGAACCGCCCTGAATGGGTTCCAGGGCATTGATGCAGCGCAGCAGGGTGCTCTTTCCGCAGCCACTGGGGCCTACAACAACGATAACCTCACCGGCTTTTACATCAAAGCTGATGCCGTTTAAAATGGTATTATCACCGAAACACTTGGTAAGAGAGTCAACTTTCAGCATGATATTGGACATACCATCACCTCCATTTCTTTTCCAGGTATCTGGCCAGCAGGCTGATGGGCCAGCAAGCCAGGAAGTACATAAGGAAGACTGCCAGATAGACGCCGAAGGCGGCGTTAGGGCTGGACATGCGGTTGGCCTCTATGATTTGCTGGGCCACCTTTAAAACCTCCACAACACCAATCATAAGAATCAAACTGGTGGTTTTAATCATGCGGGTAATCAGATTGATGGAAAGGGGAATCAGGCGGCGAACGGCCTGAGGAATGATAATGTAAAGATAGGTCTGAGACCGGCTCAGGCCTAAAGCCTCACTGCTTTCGTACTGGTGGCGGGGGATGGAAATCAGGGCTCCGCGAACCAGGTCACTCATTTCTGCGGTACCCCAAAGGGTGAAAACAATGACAGCGGATACTTCGCCGGATAGGTTCCAGCCCAGGGCGCGGGTTGTGCCAAAGAAAACGATGAAGAGCAGAACCATCTGGGGCATGATGCGGATGATTTCAAGATAGATGCGGAGAATGGCCTTGGTAATGGGATTCTTCCAGGTCATCACGGCCCCTAAAAGAATACCAAGGGGAATACTGATGAGAACGGCAATTAGGCTGATTTTTAGGGCGACGCCTAAACCGCCTAAAAGGCGGATGAAATTCCTGCCCTTGAAGATGACATTAAGCCCCAAATCCGGCATGACGCACCCTCCTCTCCAGCCAGCTTCCCACCAGTGAGATGGGGAGCAGAATAATCAGGTAGAAGATAACCAGCAGGAAAAGGCTTTCCGTTGTTTTGTAATACAGACCAATCAAATCTTTGGCGGTAAACATCAGGTCCATCAGACTGATAGCCGAAAAAACACTGGTTTCTTTCATAAGGAAGATAACATTGGCCATAAAACCGGGAACACTGACGGATACAGCCTGAGGGAGAATGATATAACGCATGGCCTGCATGCGGGTCATGCCCAGAGAGGCGGCGCTTTCATGCTGAATAGAAGGAACAGCCTCCAAACCACTGCGGAAGCACTCCGCCATATAGCTGCCGCCCAAAAAGGCCAAGCCGGTAATACCACAGGCTGCTGCGTTGGTGTGCAGCCCCAGCTTGGGTAAACCGTAATAAATGAAAAAAAGCTGAATCAAAAGGGGGGTGTTTCGGCTGAGTTCAATGTACACGGCAACCAACTGACGCAGAACGGGAACCCGAAAATACTGAAGCAAAGCACAGACCAAACCCACAGCGATGGCAAAGAGAATACCTAAAATGCCCAGCTTCAAAGTGAGAAGAGCAGCCTCGCCGAAGAGGGGCAGATAGTCCAGCATGACATCAAAGCGCAAAGGGGTTCCTCCTTTCTGTAAAACAGCAATAAAAAAGCCGGGATACTATCCCGGGCAACAGCATTCGCTGCAGGCAATCATGAAGGTCAGGCAACGGAACGGACCGAAGTACCTGAACACATGACTGTGCCCGGTTTAATACTCCGGCAACAACAACAGGGAGAAGAGGTAGTATACAAGGGCATCCGCTGCGCCTCCAAAACATAATATGGAATATTCTATCCCAAATGACCTGCCTTGTCAATATAAAAAGCCGGATAGAATGAGGCGGATGGGGGAGAAGTCGGAAATCAAAAGGAAAAGCGCCCCCAAAGCTCTGTGCTTTGGGGGCGGAAGCTCCAATGTAGGCCGAAACCTAAATATCAAATGAGGCCGTTCTGAACCTTGCAGGCCTTAATCAGGTTTTTAGCCAGAATGGCGGA
>JAKSQI010000067.1 GCA_024404215.1 Oscillospiraceae bacterium | reverse complement strand
GCGTCGTCCTTCCCGGGCTAAGCGGGCGCTTTCCACCTGATAGCCTTCTTTTTCCAGCCAGCTCTGCAGCTCCGGAAGCTTACTCTGGGGCTGCAAAACTAAGTGAATGCCTTTGTTTTTGGTCCAGGGGGCTGCCTCTAAAATGCCTTGTATGGTTTTACCGCCCATGCCGGCTATGGTTATGGTGTCAGCATCCTCCTGGGTAAGGCCGGCTAGACCGGGTGCACAAAGAAAGGTTATATCGTTGCTGCAGTTATACTCCGAAGCCGTCTTTTTGGCAGCAGCCAAGGGCCCCGGGGCAATATCAGAAGCAATCAGGCGGCGGCAGAGCCCCGCTTGAAGACAATAGACCGGAAGGTAGCCATGGTCTGTTCCAATATCGGCAAGGGCAGAATCCGGAGCAATATAGGAAGCCACCGTCTGCAGACGAGGGCTGAGTTTAAGTTGTTTCATAGTTACCTCCGAAAAGGATTAAACAGACAGAAAGCGGGGACTGTGCCCCGCTTCAGCATTTCTGAGTTGCTTTAATCAGCCAACAAGGGTGTTCAGCTGGTCCAGCAGACTGTCAACATCAACGCCGTGAACATCGGCAGCCTCGCCGACAGACTCGCCGGCAGCCATGGCGCAGCCCAGGCAGTGCATGCCCATGCCCATGAAAATGGGGGCGGCATCCGGATTGATGTCAAGAACCTCGGAAATCAGAGTATCTCTGGTAATGGTAGCCATTGGTTTTCCTCCTTGGGGAGCTCCATTTGGAGCGAAAGTAATTCTGTCCCCTCATTATAGCGGTACTTTCTTTACTTTTCAATACCTGACAGGAAATAATGAGTGTGCCGGGAGGCCTCTTTGTTGCCTTTTTTTTTCTGCCATGATACAATGATTGCGAGGTGAAGGGCATGATTATTCTGGGCATCGACCCTGGTGTTGCTACAGTGGGCTTTGGTGTGATTTCCTATGAAAGAGGAAGCATAGTTCCTATTCGTTACGGCGTCATTTCAACTCCTGCCGGGCAGCGCCTTGCCAGCCGGATTCATCAGATTTATCATGACATGCTGGAGCTTATTGATACCTTTCAGCCTGATATTATCAGTATTGAAGAATTATTTTTTAACACAAATATAACGACCGGAATATCCGTAGCCCACGGCCGAGGGGCCGTTCTGCTTGCAGGAGAGGAAAGAGGGATTCCCATGGTGGAGTATACTCCCCTGCAGGTGAAACAGGCTATAACGGGCTATGGACGGGCTGAGAAAAAACAAATGATGGAAATGGTTCGGCGTTTGCTGAACCTGTCAGCTGTTCCCCGCCCGGATGATGCAGCAGATGCTTTGGCTATTGCTATCTGCCATGCCCGGTTTTCCAATTCCTTGCTTAACAACGGAGGGTCAGACATATGTTCTACTATTTAGATGGTAAGGTTACCATACTGGAACAAAATACAGCTGTGGTGGACGTTCATGGCATAGGTTTTCTCTGTAATGTATCCCTGAATACCATGTCTTATCTGGAGACGAACAAGGCGGTCAGGCTGTATACCTATTGCCACATCAAAGAGGATGGCTTTGATATCTTTGGATTTCATGACCTGATAGAAAAGCGAAGCTTTGAAATGCTGCTTGGTGTATCCGGTGTCGGCCCTAAAGCAGCTTTGGCTATTCTGTCTGCTGTAACACCGGAAGGCCTGGCCCTGGCTGTTTTAAACGGAGATGAAAAGGCCATTACTGCCGCACAGGGCGTAGGCAAAAAAATAGCTCAGCGCATTATTTTGGAGCTAAAGGACAAAATCAGTAAAGAATCAGCTGCCATGACGGTAAGCGGAAAAAGTGCGGCAGTTCCCCTGCCTGCTGCCGGCACCAAGTATTCCGATGCTTCTGCAGCGCTGACTGTCCTTGGTTTTACTCCCAATGAGGCTTCGGCTATTCTGCGAACCATTGATGTAGATGCTTTGAGTCTGGAGGACATCATAAAGCAGGCCCTTAAGCAATCCAATTAACAGGAGAGAGACTATGGCAATTGATTACAGTGATCTAAGACAGCCTGAAGAAAACCTGATGGTTCCGTCGGCTCTGCGGGAGGATGACAGTGAATTTAGCCTCCGGCCCCAATGGCTGAAGGAATATATAGGTCAGGAAAAGGCCAAGAATAACCTGAAAATATTCATTGAAGGTGCTAAGCGTCGTGGTGAGCCCCTGGACCACGTCATTCTCCACGGTCCTCCGGGCTTGGGCAAAACAACGCTTGCCGCCATCATCGCCAATGAACTGGGGGTTCAACTGAAAAAAACCAGCGGTCCGGCTATAGAAAAGCCCAAAGACTTGGCAGCACTTTTGACCAATCTCAACGAAAACGATGTTCTTTTTATTGATGAAATACATCGAATGAACCGTTCTATCGAAGAGATTCTTTATCCCGCCATGGAGGATAAAAAAATAGATATTATCCTGGGGCAGGGGCCGGCAGCTACCGCCATTTCTTTGGATTTGAAGAATTTTACTCTGGTGGGTGCCACAACCCGTTCCGGTATGCTGTCATCCCCCCTACGTGATCGTTTTGGTATTGATTTAAAGCTGGAGCTCTATACCAATCATGAACTGGCACTCATTGTTGAGCGTTCGGCTGAGCTGCTGGGGATACCCACTCAGTGGGAAGGGGTCATGGAAATTGCGTCTCGCAGCCGTGGAACTCCTCGAATTGCAAACCGTCTTTTGCGTCGTGTACGTGATTTTGCAGAGGTTGCCGGTGATGGCGTAATTACAAAGGAAATTGCTGATTTGGCTTTGACCCGTCTGGAAATTGATGCGGAAGGTCTGGACGCCATTGACCGCCGTTTGCTGGAAGGTATTATAGTGAATTACGGTGGTGGCCCGGTAGGATTGGACACCATAGCTGCCACCATCAATGAGGAGGCAGTAACCATAGAGGATGTCTATGAGCCCTTCCTCATGCAGAAGGGCTATTTGACCCGAACGCCACGGGGCCGCTGCGTTACAAAAAAAGCCTACGAGCATTTGGGCATTGCTTATGCCGGAGAAAGTGATTATAAGCAATTAGAACTGTAAAGCAGCTTGCATTGGGCGAAATGCACAAGCCCGAAGAGTAAATTCTGTTGACTATGCTAGTTTTTCAGGAGTCTTGAACTTAACTCTTGACATCAATTGCTTTCGCGGTATAATGAAAGGCGGTATTTGGAAGGTTGCCATGACAGAATATTACCCAAAAGATGACATTAAGCTTTGGCAGCAGTACGTTGCCGGAGATTCGGAAGCGGAAGAAAGGCTTATTGCCCGCTTTAGCCTTCTTGTCAGAATCTGTTCCCGTTCCTATTTTTTAATCGGTGGTGAAACGGAGGATTTAGTTCAGGAAGGTATGCTGGGCCTCTTATCCGCGTTGCGAACCTACAAGCCTGACAAAGACGTTCCCTTGTCTTCTTATGCTGAATACTGCATTCGTCGGCGCATGCTGGATGCGGTCAAGGCTTCCAATCGAAAAAAGAATCTTCCCCTAAATTCGTCTGTTTCCCTGGAATTCCCTGTTTTTGAAAATGGTCTGTCCTCTTCTGCCGGTTCTCCCAAAAACCCGGAAGATTTGATTATTGAGCGTGAACGTGCTGAGGAAATCCTTCGGAATCTCAAGTCGGTTCTATCCCGATATGAAGCCGGAATTTTGGAACTCTACCTGGAAGGTCTTTCCTGCAGTGAGATTGCCGCTCACTTTTGTAAACCGGCGAAAAGCGTGGATAACGCCGTTCAGCGTATCCGCAAGAAGCTGCAAAGGCAGCTTACCCTTAGCGAAAGCAGCGAAAGCTGATCGCATATTTACAGCCCGTAGGGGCAAGTTTCTAGTCAAAGAGAGGATACATCATGTACGAAGACAAGACTTTAGTATGCAAAGAATGCGGCCAGGAATTTGTATTTACTGCCGGTGAGCAGGAGTTCTACGCTGAGCGTGGTTTCCAGAATGAACCCCAGCGCTGCAAGCCCTGCCGTGATGCTCGCAAGAACGCTTCCCGCGCTCCTCGTGAGTTTTTCACTGCCGTTTGCGCCAGCTGCGGCAACGAGGCTAAGGTTCCTTTTGAGCCCAAGTCTGACAGACCTGTTTATTGCAGCGACTGCTTCGCTAAGATGAAGGAGCGCGGTTAATTAATTCGTCTAAAACGGGATGTGCGTTGTCACATCCCGTTTTTTCTTTCCCCTTTTCTAACAACCGAAAAGAAAAACTCCTTCGTCCGAAGACGAAGGAGTTTAATAATTAATCGGTTACATAAGGAAGCAGAGCAACCTGACGTGCACGCTTGATAGCAACCATCAGCTGACGCTGATGCTCGGCACAGGTGCCGGTGGTTCTGCGGGGCAGAATCTTGCTGCGCTCAGACATGTAACGACGGAGCTTTGCGGTATCCTTATAGTCAACGTGCTGTGCCTTGTCAACACAGAACTGACAAACCTTACGGCGCTTGCGGCCGCGGGAATTGTCTCTCTCGTTAGCCATTGCTATATCCTCCTGTTTAAAATGATGAGTGATTAGAACGGCAGGTCGCCATCATCCTCGTCCAGCTCTGCAAAGTCAGATACCGGAGCAGGTGCGGCATAACCGCTGTTATAGTCCTGCCGTGCAGGAGCTGCGGAATATCCCCCGCCAGACTCTCTGCTTTTTTTGCTTTCCGTAAAATACACATTGTCACAAACGACTTCTGCGCTACGGCGCTTGTTGCCTTCCTTATCGGTCCACTCCCGCAGCTGCAGGCGTCCGGTAACGGCACACATCTGACCCTTGGTGAAGTACTTGGAAACAAACTCACCTCTCTGCTGCCAAGCAACACAATCGATGAAATCGGCTTCTCTTTCCCTGTCCTTGCTGTAAGGACGGTCAACAGCCAGAGTGAAGGAAGCAACAGCAGTTCCACTTTGGGTGTGACGCAGTTCAGGGTCTCTAACCAGTCGGCCCATGAGTACAATCTGATTCATGGTACCTCCTTAAGCGCCTTCTACGGTAATCAGGCTGCGAACAACGCCTTCAGTAATGTGCAGGATACGGTCCAGCTCTGCAGGAAAATCGGGAGTGCAGGTGAACTTAACCAGTACATAGTAACCTTCGGGCTTGTCGTTGATGGGATAGGCCAGCTTGCGCTTACCCCACTCATCCATTTCAAGCAGTTCACCATTGGCTTCAACCAGACCCTTGAAACGCTCAACAATTGCAGCGGTCTCTTCCTCGGTCTTGTCAATGTCAATGATGTAAAGAAGCTCGTACTTTTCGTTTACTTTTGCCATCATTTACACCTCCTTCTGGTCTTTTGGCCCCCGAATGGGAGCAAGGATTGCACATTTTGTGCACCTGCTTGCACAGGCTTTTCTATTATACACGATTTCTGGTGCTTGTCAATCTTTTTTATTTTTGGCCAGGCTTTCTTTTGAGGAGTTTTTTTATAAAACATGAAAAAATACTATCACTTTCCGTTCGGGATGATTATAATAATAGTATTATAAGGAAGGAGTGCGTGTCATGTATCCGATACACAATTCTGTTTGCCCGATTATTGCCGGCTGGGGTGCTGTTTCTGTTCTTGGAGAAAAGCTTAAGGAACTTGGCAAGAACCGCCCTTTGCTGGTTACTGATAAAGGCGTTGTTGCTGCGGGCATTATTGGTAAGGTTGGCGCTGTTTTGGACAGTGCCGGTCTTCCCTATGCCGTGTTTGACGGCGTTCAATCCGATCCCTCTGCTGAAATCGTGGATGAAGCTGTTGAGGCTGGTCTTGCCTTCAACTGTGACTGCGTGGTTGGTGTTGGCGGCGGTTCCAGCATGGATACGGCCAAGGCATCTACTGTGCGTTTAAGCGGTTATGAGGGCTTGACTCGTGACTATGTTCTGGCGGTTCCGCTGAAGCTGGAAACCAGTGTTCCGGTTATTCTGGTTCCCACTACAACCGGAACCGGCAGTGAGGTTACCCGGGTTGCTGTTATTTCCCGGCCGGAGCTGAATAAGAAATGGAGCGTTCACCTGAAACGAACAACCCTTGCCATTGTTGACCCATCTCTCACGGTTACTCTGCCTAAGGAGGTCACAGCCAACACTGGATTGGATGCCCTTGCTCATGCTACAGAGGCCCTTACCAGCAAAGGACACAACCTTTATTCCGATTATTTTGCTGAGGGTGCCATTAAGAAGATTGCTGAAAACCTTTATACAAGCTGGAGTCAGCCGGACTACCGGGAAGCGAGAACGGCCATGTCCATTGCGGCCAACTGGGCCGGTCTTGCCTTTGATGACCCTATGTGCCATCTCCCCCACGCCATTGGCGATGCTTTTGGTTGCCATTTCCATACTCAGCATGGACACAGCTGTTCTTTGGGGCTGCCGGAAAGCCTTCGCCTGGTTGCTCCCGTTGAGCCGGAAAAGATGCGGGTCATTGCCCGGGCCATGGGCATTCCCTTAACCGGCGATGAAAGTGGAGAGCAGCTTGGTGATTTGGTTGCTGAGTGGATTTATGACCTCATGCGGCGCATGGATTTTGTCTCTCTTAAGTCTATGGGTATCGGTCGCGAGTCCGTAGTTGCCTGTGCTGCCGATGTTGCATCCAATCATTTGGCCGGCTACTGCCCTATCCCGGTTACAGAAGAAATTGCGGCTCAGGTTTTGGGACGTCTTTACGATAACTATCAGTAAGTGAAAACTCATCTTGGTCTTCCGGAGGTATGCATATGGAATTGGAAGAAATACAGGAAAGAATGATGAAAGGCATGGATTGCGGTCAGCTTGTAGCCATGAACTTTGCTGACGAAATGGGGCTGGAGATTCCTGCGGCTCAGCAGCTGGCTTCTGCTTTCGGAGGTGGGATGTACTCCGGGGAAACCTGTGGAGCAGTATGTGGAGCCCTGTTGGCGCTTGGTGCTCATTATGGCTTTCATGAGCCCTTTTCCAGGGCGGATAAAGCGGCGGTTCATGATAAAACCCTGGCATTTTTGAACCGTTTTAAAGAGCTGCACGGAAGCATAACCTGTCGGGACCTTCTTGGTCATGATCTCAGCACTCCGGATGGTATGGCGGCCATTCGGGAAAAGGGACTAATGCAGACGGTGTGCCCACGTTGTGTATACGATGCTATAGAAATCGTTGAAGAGTTGTTTGATGAGGATTAAAAAAACCGCTTCCATTCCGGAAGCGGTTTTTCTGTTAAGCTTCTTCTGCGGCCTTCGCACGCATCATTTCGATGTATTCATCATAGGTTACGCGGCGGTCGGTAATGGTACCGTCATCGTTAAATTCAATAATGCGGTTAGCTACGGTTTGGGTCATCTGATGGTCGTGGGTGGAGAAAATGATGTTGCCCTTGCATTCGCTCATGCCATTATTCAAAGCGGCATCGCTTTCCAAATCCAAATGGTTTGTGGGCTGGTCAAAAAGCAGGACACTGGCGCCGCTGAGCATCATTTTACTGAGCATGCAGCGTACTTTTTCACCACCGGAGAGAACCTTGACCGGCTTGTATACATCATCGTTGGTGAAGAGCATGCGACCGAGGAAGGTACGCAGATAGCTCTCACGCTTATCCTCGGAGAATTGACGCATCCAGTCCATAATCTCCAGGTCGCACTCGTTGAAATAGGCACCGTTATCCTTGGGGAAATATGCCTGAGTAGTAGATACGCCCCATTTGATGGTTCCTTCATCCGGTTCCAGTTCACCGGCCAGAAGACGGAACATGGCGGTGATGGTGTTTTCGTTGGAACCAATGAAGGCGATTTTATCACCCTTATCCATAATAAAGCTGACCTTATCCAGAATCTTTACCCCATCAATGGTTTTGGAAACCTCAGTGACAAAGAGCCGATCCTTGCCGGGCTCACGGTTCATTTGGAAGCCAACCCAGGGGTAGCGTCGGGAGGAAGCCGGAACCTCTTCCAGCTTGATTTTATCCAGCAGCTTGCGTCGGCTGGTAGCCTGACGGGATTTGGATTTGTTGGCAGAGAAACGGCGGATGAATTCTTCCAGTTCGCGAATCTTGTCCTCGCCCTTTTTATTCTTCTCTTTAATCAGCTTCTGCATGAGCTGAGAGGCATCGTACCAGAAGTCGTAGTTACCAACATACATTTTGATTTTTCCGTAGTCAATATCTACGATATGGGTACAAACGTTGTTCAGGAAATAACGGTCATGGGATACCACAATAACGGTTCCGTCATAATCCATGAGGAAGTCTTCCAGCCAGACGACGGAATTAACATCCAGGTTGTTGGTAGGCTCATCCAGCATGATAATGTCAGGATGACC
>JAKSQI010000066.1 GCA_024404215.1 Oscillospiraceae bacterium | reverse complement strand
CCCAGCTGGCAAAGTACTGTAGTAGACCAGGTTACGGGATAAATCACGGCAACGCCGGGAGCGGTAGGATTCAGGTGCATCATAATCGTCAAGGCCAGCAGACGAACACCGCACATATTACACACGGCAATAATCATGGGGGGGAGACTGCGTCCGGTTCCCCGGATGGAACCGGAAAAGACCTCAAGGAAAACATAGATAAAATAGAAGGGGAAGCTGACTGCTATGATTTTGCTGCCCAGAGCAATCACCGCACTGTCCTCTGAGAAGAGACTGAAGGCTGCGTTGTGTATCAGCAGAAGGAAGCTGCTGATACAGATGGTAACAATAACGCCCACAAGAATACAAACCCTCATACCCTTTCTCGCCCGGCCATCCTGCTTGGCCCCCATATTCTGGGCCACAAAGGTGGTAGCCGCCTGGCCAAAGGACATAATGGGCAGATAGACAAAGTTTTCCAGCTTAAAATAGCAGGTGAAGGCCGCAATACTGGTAACATCCAAAGAGTTAATGTTTGCCTGAACAATCAGATTGGACAGGGTAATGACCATGGACTGAATACCATTGGGGATACCAATCAGGAATATCTCTTTCAGCTTGGCGCTATTGATATGGATATGCTTCACACACAGAGCATATTCTTCCGGAAGTTTAGTCAAGGCCCGAATGCAGATAATTGCCGGGATGGTAGCGGAAAACAGGGTTGCAATAGCAACACCGGCCACCCCAAGGGGAATGACAACAATAAGCAGGGTGTTAGCAAACACATTGACAATTCCGCCGATGAGCTGGTAGAACATAGGGGCCTTGGAATTGCCTGTCGCCCTCATAATTCCGGAAGCAATGTTGTAGCAAATACTGGAAGGAATACTGAGGAAGTAGATTCGCATATAAAGGGTTCCCAGCTTCAGAATACTCTCCGGGGTATTCAGCCAGCGCAGGAAAACAGGGGCACCGGAGACACCAATAACCATAAGAATCAAGCCGCCAACAATGGCAACACCGGCAGCCGTATGAATGGTATCCTTCAGGTCCTTATAATCCTTGGCGCCAAAGGCTTTCGCCGTAAGAACACCAATACCAACGCTCAAGCCGGTAAAAAATCCTATCAGCAGGGTGGTCAGCAAACTGCCGGCACCAACGGCCGCCGAGGCCTCCGTGCCGATAAAGTGACCAACAAACATCAGGTCAACTGTATTATACAGCTGCTGAATCAGGCTGGCTGCAAACAGCGGAATGGCAAACAGCAGCACCTGCTTCCAGATTACTCCTTCGGTTAGATTAACCGTTCCTCGCTTCTTCTGCTTCATCTCAAACTCCTCTTCTTTTTCTTTCATCTTAGCATAGGCCCCGGGGCTTGTTAAGCCCCCCCAGGGGTTATATAGATAGTTAGCCTTAGCTTACTTTTCCTCTCACAGAAAGCACTCCTGAGAGTGCTTTCCCTTTTTGCTAATTCGTTTTATTATACAGATGGCAGGCAATCTGATGTCCCGGTTCAACCTCTCGCAGGAAGGGCTTGGTTATCCGGCACACATCCATGCACTTATCGCAGCGTCCGGCAAAGGGACAGCCTTGAGGTACATCCAAGGGGCTGGGGGTTTCCGATTCAATGCTTTCAATAGGCTTGGAAAAGTCCATGTCTATTGAAAAAATAGCACCGCGAAGGGCTTCTGTGTAAGGATGGCACATACCGTGTCCCAGCTGTTTACCGGGAACGACCTCGACCACATTACCCAGGTACATAACGGCGGCTGTATGAGCCATGGACCGGGTCAGGGCCACATCATGGCAGATCAGCACAATGGCAATTTCCTTTTTCTTTTGAATGGACAGCAGCAAATCTACAATGCTCTTTTGAACGGAAACATCCAATGCCGAAGTAGCTTCGTCACAGATAAGTATTTCCGGCTCCAGCGCCAAAGCACGGGCAATGGCAATTCTCTGCCGCTGGCCGCCGGACATACTGTGGGTATAGCGGTCAGCAAAATCCGTCGGGAGTTCAACCTGACTCAGCAGGTATTCCGCAATGGTCTGTTTTTCCTTGGGCTTAATCAAGCCATAATTCATTAAGGGTTCACAGAGAATATCCTTTACCTTCATTTTGGGGGAAAAGGAATCTGCGGGATCCTGAAAAACCATCTGTACATGACGCCTGCTTTTGCGCTTAGCTGACCCCTTCAGTCCGGAAATATCATCGCCAAAAATGTGAATCTCGCCGCTGGTTGGTTTATCCAATTGAGCCAGCATACGCACAAAGGTACTTTTTCCGCAGCCGGATTCGCCGACTATTCCCAAGGTTTCGCCGGCGTGCAGAGTTAAGGATACCTTGTCATTGGCAACCAGCTGCCGATTGTTGGAAGCCGGAAAAATTCGCGTAACCTCTCTGGCCTCCAACACAATGCGCTTTTCATTCTCAGACATAGGCTTCGCCCTCCATGGTAGGAATGGCCGCCAGCAGCTTTTGGGTGTATTCCTGCTGGGGATGCTTCAGAATCTGCTCCCGGTCTCCCTGCTCTACAATCCGCCCGTTCTGCATAACCAAAATACGGTCAGACATGTAAGCAGCAACTCCCAGATTATGGGTTACGATGATAATGGATGTGCCGGTTTTCTTGTTCAAATCCATCATTTGGCGGACAATTTGAGCCTGGGTGGTAACATCCAAAGCACTGGTAGGCTCGTCTGCCAACAACAAGTCCGGGCGGAAGGTCATAGCCATAGCTATACCCACCCTTTGTCGCATACCACCGGAAAGCTGAAAGCCGTAGCTTCGCATGATGTTGTCCCCGTCCGGGAGACGCATAGCCTCCAGCATGGCAACGCCCTTTCGGTATGCTTCCTTCTTGCTGATTTTTTCATGCTTGCGAATGTATTCCACAAACTGTGCCCCAATGCGGCGAATGGGATTAATCATAGCGCCGGAGTCCTGAAAAATCATGGAAATGCGGGAACCACGAAGCCGGGCCATCTCATCTTCACTTTTTGATAGGAGGGACTCCCCTTCAAACAGAATATCGCCATCGGATACATAACCCTCATGGGGCAGCAAGCCAAAGAGAGCGCGGATTGCTGTGGTCTTTCCGCTGCCGGACTCGCCGACCAAGCTGACAATCTCACCCTGCTTCATATGCAGGTCAAAATCAATCAGAGTTGGTCTGTCATTGTAGGTTACGGTAACATGATTCATATTCAGCATAAGAAAATCCCTCCCGGAATTCTTTTTTATTTAAGCAGCCGGAGTAATATCCTTGGTTACCCAATAGTAGTCACAGGTGGCGCTGTGCACACCGTTAACAGTCTTGGCAGAGCAAATGTTAAAGCTGTAGGAACCATAGGCAATGGCGGCTGCATCATCAACCAGAATCTGAGCCAGCTGTGCAAAAATTGCCTGACGCTTAGCGGTGTCAAACTCACCTTCCAGCTGCTCATACAGGGCATCATAGGCATCGTTGTGGTAGTCACCGAAATTAGAGGACACTGTGTCATGGGTGCCATACCAGTGGCGCATGAAGTTGCCGGGGTCACCGGTGTGCATGGTGACCTCATTGTTGAAAATCAAGTCAAATCCCAGGTTGGTGCGGGCATCGCCGGCGCTTTCAGGAATAGAGAAGTTCACCTTAATGCCGATTTCTTCAATCTGAGCTGCATGGGCCTGACCGATAACATCCTGCTGACGGCTGCTGGAACCAATGTAATTCAGTTCAATGTTTTTGCCGTCCAGTTCACGGTAACCATCACCGTTGGAGTCTACAATGCCGGCATCATCCAGCAGCTTCATGGCTGCATCAGGGTCATAGGAATAAGGATTCGTAACCTCATAGCCGGGCAGTACAGAGTTGTTGGTATAGCTGTAAGCACCGTTAACGGTTACGGCACTGATGGCTTCGCCGTCAATGGCCATCAGAACAGCCTGACGAAGGGTATCGTTGCCAAGAACACCCTGGAAATTGATAAAGCACATGCCGATACGGTTACCGCCGGTAACGTCAACAACATAAGAGTCGTCGGCAGCCAAAACAGCACGATCAGCAGCAGAAATGTTGATGGCAAAGTCGGCAGAACCATCCTGCAGGGCCATGGCACGAGTGGAGGCCTCACCAAGCTTCATGATATTAACAGTTTCAAAGGGCACTTCTCCGTCCCAATAATTGGTGTTCTTAGCCAGCTGAATGTTGCTTTCCGGATCGTTATAGGTTACCACATAGGCACCGGTAGACACGAAACCATAGGTATCTACATCAATTCCTTCTGAACCGGTTACATCCAGAATGGCAGTCCAGGGGTAAGCCAGGCAGCCGGGCAGGTCAATGGTGGGAACGGTGGTCACGATGGTAACGGTGTTGGCAGCATCATCCGCAGAGATGGAGGTATAGGTCATAAAGCCCTGGGGTTCGCCGCTGCCGCCCTTTTCAGGATCGGTAACATCATACAGACGCTCAATGGACTCAACAACCTTGGTGGCAGTCATGGGTTCACCATTAGAGAAGACAACACCATCGGTCAGCTTGATTGTCCATGTCAAGCCGTCATCGGCAACCTCAGCAGACTGGGCCAGCCAAGGGCCAACGGTCATGTCATCGTTAAACTTGAAGAGGGTTTCACAAACACCCCAGCGCAGGGGGAACCAGTTGTAGCTGGAGCCGGCAGGGTCCATGGTAGAGTTGGTCAGCTCAGTAGCTACATTCAGCTGAGTTTTGGATGAAGCTGCGGGAGCAGAGTCACCGGAGGCTGCGGGAGCAGAGTCATCGGCAGAGGCTGCCGGGGCTGAAGTATCGGTCTTGGTATCTGTGCTTGTGCTGCCGCAAGCCACCAGGCCGGCCAGCATGCAAAGGCAAAGAACCAGTGCAAGAATCTTTTTCAGTTTCAATGTTTTTTCCTCCTAAAATGCTTTTTGGTTTTCTTTCTGGGATCAACTATATCTCTCACGCTGTCGCCCCACAGGTTAAATACAACGACAACGATAAAGACGGCTGCGCCGGGGAAAAACAGAAGCCAGGGACTGGTCAGTATGTAGCTTCGTCCCTCACTGAGCATGTAGCCCCATTCCGGGGTGGGGGGCTGAACACCCATCCCCAGGAAGGAGAGGCCGGCCAAAGAGAGCATCGTGGTACCGATGTCTGTGGCCGCCGTTACAATCATGGTAGGAAGGGCATTTGGCAGCATGTAATGGGTTAGAATATGGCTATGGGTTGAACCATTGATTTCCGCTGCTGAAATAAAAGTTCTTTTACGGATTTTCAATACCAAGCTGCGGGCCATACGTGCGTATTTGGTCCAACTGACCACGGTAATGGCAATAATGGCATTAATCAAACTGGGCCCCAGGATACCGGCAATGGCCATGGCCAAAATTAAGTCCGGGAAGGCAATCATCATGTCCGCAATTCGCATAATAACGGCATCCACCACGCCGCCAAAATAGCCGGCTATCAAGCCCAGTGCCGTTCCGGTTACCAAAATGACAGCAACCAGAATCACAGCTGAGCTGACACTAACACGGGTGCCATAAATAACACGGGCAAACACATCCCGTCCCAGTGCATCCGTTCCAAACCAATGCTCAGCCGAGGGAGCCTGAAAAGCATCCCGGAGTTTCGCTGCGGTAGGGTCTACCCGGGCTATGGCCGGGGCGGCAATGGCGACAAATATGATTACCAGAACAAGAAAAGAATAAAATACGAATTGTTTTTTTGTTTTCAAAAACTGTCCAAGCTTTGCCATGTTATTTCGCCTCCCGGATACGAGGGTCAATGTAGTTGTAGGAAATGTCTACTAACAGGTTAACCACCATGTAAATCAAGGCAATCCAAAGAACAAAGCCTTGAATCAGTGGATAATCTCGGCCGTTGACGGCACTGACCGCCAAAATGCCCAAGCCGGGGTAAGAGAAAATGATTTCTACGACAGAGGTACCGCCCAGCAGAGAGCCAAAGGAAAGTCCCAGCATGGTAATCAGGGGGAGCATGGCATTGGGAAGGACGTGCTTCCATAAAATCTCTCCCTGCTTCAAGCCTCGTGCCTTTGCACCAATAACGTAATCCTGATGCAGCTCTTCCAGCACCGCAGTTCGTACCTGGCGGGTATACTTGGAAGACATGGCTATGGCTAAGGTTATAGATGGCAGCAGCATTTGTTCAAAGCCAACGTTGCTGGAAGCAACCTTCAGCCAGCCAAGCTTCAGGGCAAAGAAATACAGCAGCAGCAAGCCAATCAGAAAGCCCGGCAAGGATATACCCAGGAAGGAAACCCCACGGATGATAAAGTCTGCTATGCCGTCCTGCTTCACTGCCGACAGGATTCCCAGTGGAATGGAAACCACCGCCATAATAGCCAAGGACAGCACTGCCAGCTTAAAGGTTGAGGGCAAACGCTTAAGCAGCAAGTCCAATACCGGCTGATTCTTGGTAAAGGAGGTTCCGAAGTCACCCTGCAGGCAGCCGGTAATCCAGCGTCCATACTGGGTCAAGAAGGGCTGGTCCAGTCCCATATTCGCTCGAGCCTGCGCCAGCTGCTCCTCCGTAGGCACAACGCCCATGGATTCATACATGGCTGTTGCCGGGTCACCGGGTGCCAGGTAGGTCAGCAAAAAAGTAAGAAAGGTAATGCCAATCAATACAATCAGCATCTGCAACAGCCGTTTCAGTATGATTTTGGATTTCATTCAGAATCCCCCATTCCTGATTGTGGAAAATAAAAAGCTGCAGCACAGGCAAAAAGCCTATGCTGCAGCCGTTTTCCTGCAACAAAAAAACCCTTGCACAGCGTTCCGCGCGCAAAAAGCTCCCATCCGTTCTCAGCAGTTCTCCTGACTCGTGCCCTTTCGCCTAAGCGATAGATGTATACTGCCTTCTCAGCTATTTGCCAATGACCGACTTTCGTCAACGCATACATCCGGAACACATACAGTGGCGGCCCCGTCCATGATTCTCACATGATTCTCTATTCTTTCCCCTATCCCAAAAGGGACAGAGGAACACTGAAAACTTTATTAACTAACTTGTAGAATAGCACAATGCAAAGTCTCTGTCAAGCACTATACCCTTACTTTTTTCATCCCCCCGGTGGGGATAGTAAAAAAGCATAAAAATGACTCCCCGTTTTCCCTTTTCTTGACCGGAAACAGAAAATCCTGTAGAATAGCTACACTAACTTCTCAGGAGATTTTATGATGTTTGAGTATTTACTCTTTGACCTGGACGGAACCCTTACCGACTCCGCTCCGGGCATTATTGCTTCTGTTCATTATGCCATGGAAAAAATGGGAAAGTCCGTACCCTCCGGAACCGATATGTCCGCTTTTATCGGCCCACCTTTGATGGAAACCTTTCAGAGCATTTGCGGATTAAGCTATGCGGAGGCCGCGCAGGCCCTTGAATACTACCGGGAGCGTTATAATGTCACCGGTCTGTTTGAGAATCAGGTCTATCCCGGCATTCCGGTCCTGCTGGAGCGCCTGCAGGCAGAAGGCAAGCAGATTGTTTTAGCTACTGCCAAACCGGAGGGCATGGCAGTCCGTATTTTGGAGCACTTTGACCTGAGCAAATACTTCACCCTTATGGCCGGAGCCAGTTTGGATTCCTCCCGGGCCAGAAAAGAGCAGGTCATTGCCTATGTGAAGGAGTGCGTCCCTGCCATTAGCCGGGAAAACGCAGTTATGATAGGCGACCGGGATCAGGATGCCATTGGAGCCGCTCTAAACGGTCTGGATTGTATCGGCGTTCTCTTCGGCTACGGGAGTTCCAAAGAGCTAACGGAGGCGGGAGCTAAATGGCTGGCCAAAGACACCGACGAAATCTATCAACTAATTCACAGCGAAGGTTAACATACCAAAAATGGAGGTCCACTCATGAGAGAATGCCTGTACAACCGAGTTCACTCTGAATTGAAATCCCTCTTGGATCACTTTCCCCCACCGGGACCGGACACCTTAATTACAGAGAAAAATGTGGCCACGCGCCGCCCCTTTGGCAAGCAAATGGCCATGGACAATCTGAAGAAAATGGCAGAAGCAGGCCATGACCTGTTCCGGGATGTTGAGGTCCGGGAGACCTATTTTCCGGGGCCGGAAAATGCACCGGAGGTCCGCGTCCTGATTATGCGTCCTAAAAAGGAAGCCGGTGTGCTCCCCGGTTATCTGAGCATCCATGGGGGAGGCCTGATTCTAGGCAGCCCCGAGGAAGAGCAGGCAGTTGCCATGGCCTTCTGCCGTGAGGTGAACTGTGTTGTTATCTCCCCGGATTATCGGCTGGCACCGGAGAATCCCTATCCGGCCGGTGTTCAGGACTGTTATGCCGTTCTGTGCCACATGGCCAGGCACGCAGAGGAACTGGGCATTAACCCGGAAAAAA